>JAEMQZ010000011.1:0-9003 GCA_016463595.1 Synechococcales cyanobacterium SupBloom_Metag_052
GGCCTGGGCTGGGCTTGGGGCCGTCGGGGGCATGGGGGAGCCGGCTGGAGCCGGCTTGCTCTCCGGCGGATCGGCCCATGGTGGCGTGCGCCCGGACGGGAGAATCGGCGCCAGTGAATGGCCGCGGCCCAACCGGATGGCGAAATCCCTGCGCCGCATTGCCCTGGTGGTGGCCGTGGCGACGGCCCTCAGCAAGGTGGCCGGCCTGGTGCGGCAGACGGCGATCGCCGCCGCCTTCGGCGTTGGCATCGTTTACGACGCCTACAACTACGCCTACGTCCTGCCCGGCTTTCTGTTGGTGTTATTGGGGGGCATCAACGGTCCCTTCCATAGCGCCATGGTGAGTGTGTTGGCGCGGCGGCCCCGGGAGGAGGGGGCCCATGTGCTGGCCACGATCAACACCCTGGTGGGAGTGGGCCTGGTGGGCGTCACCCTGCTGCTGGTGGTGGCCGCCGATCCGCTGATCACCCTGGTGGGCCCCGGTCTCGATGGACCGCGCCACGCCATCGCCGTGCTCGAGCTGCGCTGGATGGCGCCGATGGCCCTGCTGGCGGGCCTGATCGGCCTCGGCTTTGGCGCCCTCAATGCCGCCGATGAGTTCTGGTTGCCCTCGGTGAGCCCCCTGCTCTCGAGCCTGGCCGTGATCGCTGGTCTGGGCCTGCTCTGGTGGCAACTGGGACCGGCGATCGCCCTGCCGGAGAAGGCCGTGCTGGGCGGCGCGGTGCTGGCGGGCAGCACCCTGCTTGGGGCCCTGTTGCAGTGGTTGATCCAGTTGCCGGCCCTGGCCCGCCAGGGGATGCAGCAGCTGACCCTCTCCTGGGACTGGCGCCATCCAGGCGTGCAGGAGGTGTTGAAGGTGATGGGCCCGGCCACCCTCTCCTCGGGGATGTTGCAGATCAACGTGTTCACCGATCTGTTCTTCGCCAGCGGCATCGTTGGCGCCGCGGCCGGCCTGGGCTACGCCAACCTGCTGGTGCAGACGCCCCTGGGCCTGCTCTCGAACGTGCTGTTGGTGCCGCTGCTGCCGGTGTTTGCCCGGCTCACGGCCCCCGGCGACAGGCCGGAGCTGGTGACCCGCATCCGCCAGGGCTTGATGGCCTCCAGCGCCGCCATGCTTCCGATTGGCGCCCTGATGGTGGCCCTGGCCGGTCCGATTGTTGGCCTGGTCTATGAGCGCGGCGCCTTTGATGTCCAGGCGGCCCGGCTGGTGGGCGGCCTGCTCATGGCCTATGGGGTGGGCATGCCGGCCTACCTGGGCCGCGATGTGCTCGTGAGGGTTTTCTATGCCCTCGGCGATGGCACCACCCCCTTCCGGTTCTCGATGGCCGGCATCGGCCTGAATGTGGTGTTCGACTGGTTGCTGGTGGGCGGACCGACCCCTTGGGGGCTCCAGCTGCCGGCCTTGAATTTCGGGGCGCCGGGTTTGGTGCTCGCCACCGTGGCGGTGAACGTGATCACCTGCCTGCTGCTGCTGCTGGCCCTGCAGGCGCGGCTGGGGGGGTTGCCCCTGCGGCTTTGGGGCCGCGACAGCTTGCTCTTACTGGGATCAGCCCTGCTGGGCGGCCTGGTCGCCTGGGGCCTGTCCAATGCGATCGCCTGGCCGGCAGGACTGGAGGGCAAGCTGCTCAATTGCGGCCTCAGCGGCGGCCTGGGCCTCGGGGTTTACGGGCTGCTGGCCTCTGCCGCTGGGGTTCAGGAGGCGCGCCAGTTCACGGTTCAGCTCCGTCGCCAGCTGGCCCAGCGGCTCAAGCCCCGGCGCTGAAGCTGCCCTGCCCGGTTCAGGAGCCCACCTGCCGCTCCTCCCGCACCTGCACCGGGATCTCCAGGTGGTTGCGGCCCAGCAGCTTGGGTCCTTCGATCGAGAGAATCCGCGCTTCGATGCCGAAATCCTTGAAGGCCGTTTCCAGCTCCTGGATCAGGGCCTTCTCCACCTGGGCTTCGGCATCGACCACCTTGCCGATCAGGCGGCTGCCCAGGGAGCCGATCCGCTGACGCATCACCTCGCGGGCGTTGGTGACCTCGATTACAAGCACTAGGCCACGGCAGCAGGGCCAAACCCTATCGGCCTGATCGAGCCCCGGCCCCAAGCTGTCATGACCTCGGCGTTTAAACCGGCTTAGCGGCTGTAGGGCTCCAGCAGATCCTCCAGATCCTGAAGTTGGCCTGGGGGGATCAGGCGGGCCAGGGGCAGGCGGCTGCTGCCGCCACCAATGGGCACCTGCAGGGCTTCGAGGGCCTGGCGGGCACAGACCGCCGCACCCTGGTCGAGCCGGGCGGCACATTCAATCGCGAGCGGTTCGGCCAGGGCGGCATCGCCCAGATAGAGGTGCCAGCCACCGATCTGGATGTAAAGCCGATCGGCCAGTTCGGCGGTCAGATCGCGGATGGTTTGGGGGCTGAGGGCCATGGGTTCGCCTGCCGCAGGGTTGTGTTCAGGATGGATCCAGGGGCTCGGGGTTGGGGCGTTGCTGCAGCACAAGCAGCAGCTGCACCAGCCAGATCAGGGCCCAGGGACCCGTGAGCCAGCCCAGCTGGGGCCAGGGATGGCGCATCCCCTGCACAAACCAGAGCCCGCTGTTGACCGCAGCAAAAATGCCGCCATGCAGGCAGAGATTGACGATGCGCGCGAAGTGCTGGTAAGTCGGGTCGGTGGGATTGGCGGGGCCGTACCAGCGGATCGGCATTAGGTGGCTTCTCCAGGTGGGGCAAGGATCTCGTCCGATTGTGGCCCTCGCCCGGACCGGTCCGTGAGGGGCCTGCGCGGGGCCGGCGGCGGGCAGGTTGACGGATGGGCCCCCCGTGAGCCAAGAATGGCTTGGTAGGCGCTTGTAGCTCAGCGGATTAGAGCATCTGACTACGGATCAGAGGGTCGGGAGTTCGAATCTCTCCAGGCGCGTCTTCAGGCAAAACCGTCCCCAGGGGCGGTTTTTTTTGGCTTCTCGAACAGGTGGCTACCGGTGGCTGCCCCGTTTCTTACGATCCAACCAACCCAGCAGGCCTCCCATGGCGGACTCCAACGGCGTAACCCCCCAGGGGGCCCTGGCCAGCACCGACCCCGCGATCGCGGCCCTGATCTCGCGTGAATTACTGCGGCAACAGACCCACCTGGAGTTGATTGCCAGCGAAAACTTCACCTCCCCGGCCGTGATGGAGGCCCAGGGCTCGGTGCTCACCAACAAGTACGCCGAGGGCCTGCCCCACAAGCGCTATTACGGCGGCTGCGAACACGTGGACGCGATCGAGGAGTTGGCGATCGAGCGGGCCAAGCGCCTGTTTGGTGCCGCCTGGGCCAACGTGCAGCCCCACAGTGGCGCCCAGGCCAACTTCGCCGTGTTCTTGGCCCTGCTCCAACCCGGCGACACGATCCTGGGCATGGACCTCTCCCACGGCGGCCACCTCACCCATGGCTCGCCCGTGAATGTGTCGGGCAAGTGGTTTAAGGCCGTCCACTACGGCGTCGATCCCGAGACCCAGCAGCTGAATTTCGAGCGCATCCGAGAGCTGGCCCTCGAGCACCGCCCCAAGCTGCTTATCTGCGGGTATTCGGCTTACCCCCGCACGATTGATTTCGCCGCCTTCCGCGCCATCGCCGATGAGGTCGGCGCCTACCTGCTAGCTGACATGGCCCACATCGCTGGCCTGGTGGCGGCGGGTGTGCACCCGAGCCCCCTGCCCCATTGCCATGTGGTCACCACCACCACCCACAAGACCCTGCGGGGCCCCCGCGGCGGCCTGATCCTTTGCAACGATGCCGAGTTCGGCCGCCAGTTCGACAAGGCCGTGTTCCCCGGTAACCAGGGCGGTCCCCTGGAGCACGTGATCGCTGCCAAGGCGGTGGCCTTCGGCGAAGCCCTGCAGCCCGCCTTCATCACCTACAGCCAGCAGGTGGTGGCCAATGCCCAGGCCCTGTCCAGCCGCATCCAGGAGCGGGGCATCGCCGTGGTGTCCGGCGGCACGGATAACCACATCGTGTTGCTGGATCTGCGTTCGATTGGCCTCACCGGCAAGGCGGCGGATCTGCTCGTCAGTGGCGTCAACATCACGGCCAACAAGAACACCGTGCCGTTTGATCCCGAGTCGCCCTTCGTAACCAGTGGTTTACGCCTCGGCAGCGCCGCGATGACCACCCGCGGATTTGATGAGGATGCCTTCAAAGAGGTGGCCGATGTGATCGCCGACCGCCTGCTCAACCCCAGTGATGACTCCATCGAACTGCGCTGCCGCCAACGGGTGGCGGCCCTGTGCGAGCGCTTCCCCCTCTACGGCGGTCAACGCCAGTTGCAGCCGGCTTGAGCTTGGCGCTGGCTGCAGGGCCAAGCTGATTAAGCTGGGTATCAACGTCCGTCTCCAATCGGCAGTTCTCCCCATGGAGCGACCGTGACGATCACCAGCAGTCCGGTCATTGCTGCCCTGGTCACCTTTGCTAGCTCGGCCCTGGTCACCACTGGGGTGGTGCCGATGGTGCGGCGGGCCGGTTTGCGTTGGGGCCTGATTGATCGGCCCGATTCGCGCAAGCAGCACACCACGCCGATGGTGCGCCTGGGCGGCATCGGCATCGTGGCTGGCTTTGCCTTCACCCTGGCGCTGGTCTGGGCTTTGGGCTGGTTTGGCAGCCTCGAGCCCGCCAAGGACCGGCTGATCTGGACGACCCTTGCAGGTGCCCTTTTCTTTTTCCTGATCGGCCTGGCCGATGATCTGCTGGCCCTGCCGCCCCTGCCGCGGCTGGCGGGTCAGGTGGCGGTGGCGGTGTGGGCCTGGAGCCAGGGCGTGCGGATCGGCGCGATTGATTTGCCGCTCGAATTTCTGCAGATCAGTCCCGATGCGCCCCTGGTGTTGCCCGAGCCGCTCAGCCTGCTGGCCACGGTGATTTGGCTGGTGGGTATCACCAACGCCATCAACTGGCTCGATGGCCTCGATGGCTTGGCGGCCGGGGTGGCGGGCATCGCCGCCGTTGGGTTGGTGTCGGTGAGCTTCAGCCTGCACCAACCGGCCGCCGGCATCCTGGCGGCGGCCCTGGCGGGTTCCTGCTTCGGCTTCCTGCGCCACAACTTCAACCCGGCCCTGATCTTCATGGGTGACGGGGGCTCCTATTTCCTCGGTTTTGCCTTGGCGTCGATCAGCATCGTCGGCCCGGCCAAGGGCCTCACCACGGTGAGTTTGGTGTTGCCCCTGCTGATCCTTTCCTTGCCCCTAGCCGACATGTCGGCGGTGATCATGGGGCGCCTCAGCGCCGGCCGCTCCCCCTTCTATCCCGATCGCCGCCACCTGCACCACCGCCTGCTGCGGGCCGGGTTCAGCCATCGCCGCACGGTGGTGCTGATCTATGCCTTCACCCAGTGGCTCGCCTCCCTGGCCCTGGTGCTGGCCAATGCCGAACTGCGGTTCCTCTGGCTGGGGCTGGCCACCTCGGTGCTGATTGCGGTGGTGGTGGCCTGCCACCGCAGCCTGGAGCGGGACCGGGCCAGTGCGCTTGAGGCTTCTGGGGCTCAAGGAGCCCCGGTTGAAGCAGCCTCCGGCTCGGTGCTGGCTGCGAGTGATTCCGGTGCCCCCCGCGGCGATGCCCCCCTTGGCTGATCCAGTGCCCGAGTCTTGGCCCCAAGCGCCAGCCCCCCTGATCGGCGTAGGGGCAGAGATCCTCTGCATCGGCACCGAGTTACTGCTGGGCACGATCACCAACGGCAATGCCCGCTGGTTGGCGGAAGAATTGGCGTCGTTGGGGGTGCCCCATTTCCGCCAGGGCGTGGTCGGCGACAACCGCGAGCGCCTGATCGGCCAGCTGCGCGAGGCGGCGGGCCGCTGCCAGCTGTTGATCACCACCGGCGGCCTCGGCCCAACCCCCGATGATCTGACCACCGAGGCGATCGCCTCGGCCTTTGGCGCCCCCCTGGTCGAGCATGCCGAGGTCTGGGCCGATATCCAGGCCAAAATGGCGGCCCGCGGCCGGGTGCCATCCCCGAGCAACCGCAAGCAGGCCCTGCTGCCGCAAGGGGCGATGCTGTTGCCCAATCCGACCGGTACCGCTCCCGGCATGATCTGGAGCCCCGCGCCCCCCGAGCCGGGATTCCCGATCTGCCCAGGCTTCACCGTGCTCACCTTCCCGGGGGTGCCCAGCGAGCTGCGGGCCATGTGGGCGGCCACGGCCGTGCCCTGGTTGCGCCAGGCGGGCCTGGCCCAGGGCGTGTTCGCCAGCCGCATGCTGCGTTTCTGGGGGGTGGCCGAATCGAGCCTGGCCGAATCGGTAGCCGACCTCCTGGCCCTGGAGAACCCCACCGTGGCCCCCTATGCCGGCGCCGGAGAGGTGAAGCTGCGACTCACCGCCCGGGCCGCCACGCCCGCCGCTGCCCAGGCCTTGCTGCTGCCGGTGGAGGCGGAGCTGCGCCAGCGCACTGGCTCCCATTGCTACGGCGCCGATGGCGATTCGCTCGCCTCGGTGCTGATCGATCGCCTGCGCCAACGGGGCGAAACCCTGGCCGTGGCGGAGTCCTGCACCGGCGGCGGCCTGGGGGCGGCCCTGGCGGCCGTGCCGGGGGCGTCCGATGTGTTTCTGGGCGGCGTGATTGCCTATGCCAATGCGGTCAAACAGCAGCTGTTAGCCGTGCCCGCTGACTTGCTCGAGAGCCATGGGGCCGTGAGTGATCCCGTGGCCCGCGCCATGGCCGTAGGGGTTCAGCACCTGACTGGCGCAACCTGGACGATCGCCGTGACGGGAATTGCTGGTCCGGCGGGCGGTAGCGCCGAAAAACCAGTAGGCACGGTGTTCATGGCGGTGGCTGGGCCTGCAGCTCCTGCAACCGCTTTGGAATGCCAGTCGGGCCTGTGGCAGGCCGGCGCCACGCGGGGGCGGGCCTGGGTCCAGGCGGTAGGTGCCGGCGAAGCCCTCAATTGCCTGCGCTTACGGCTCGACGCCCTAGCGGCGGTTTCCTCACCAAACGGCCAGCAGCTTCAGTTTTAGGCTGATTTTCAGATTGGGGAACGTTCTTGAGCGCCGGCACCCTTTACGACAAGGTCTGGGATCTGCACCGGGTCGCCGAGCTGCCGGGGGGCTCCACCCAGCTGTTCATCGGACTCCATCTCATCCATGAGGTGACAAGCCCCCAGGCCTTTGCTGGCCTGCGCGACCTGGGCCTCAGCGTGCTCCATCCCGAGCGCACCGTGGCCACGGTCGACCACATCGTGCCCACCACCAACCAGGCGCGGCCTTTTGCCGACCCCCTGGCCGAAGCGATGCTGGAGACCCTGGAGCGCAATTGCGCTGACCACGGCATCACCCTCCATGGCCTCGGCAGTGGCCGCCAGGGGATCGTGCATGTGATCGCCCCCGAACTGGGGCTCACCCAGCCCGGCATGACCGTGGCCTGCGGCGATTCCCACACCTCCACCCACGGCGCCTTTGGCGCGATCGCCTTTGGCATCGGCACCAGCCAGGTGCGTGATGTGCTGGCCAGCCAGAGCCTGGCCATGACCAAGCTCAAGGTGCGCCGCATTTGGGTGGATGGCCAGCTGCAGCGCGGCGTCTACGCCAAGGACCTGGTGCTGCATGTGATCCGCAGCCTCGGGGTAAAGGCTGGTGTGGGCTACGCCTACGAATTTGCCGGCCCGGCCATCGACGCCCTCTCGATGGAGGAGCGCATGACCCTCTGCAACATGGCGATCGAGGGCGGCGCCCGCTGCGGCTACGTCAACCCCGACGCCACCACCTTTGCCTACCTGGAGGGTCGCCCCTATGCGCCGGCCGGACCGGCCTGGGAGCGGGCGGTGGCCTGGTGGCAAAGCCTGGCCAGCGGCGCCAATGCGGTGTTTGACGACCAGGTGGACTTTGATGCCACCACGATTGCGCCCACCATCACCTGGGGGATTACGCCAGGCCAGGGCATCGGTGTGGATGAGGCCGTGCCCAGCCTCGAGCAAACCGAGCCCGATGAACGGCCGATCGCCGAGGAGGCCTACCGCTACATGGACCTAGCCCCGGGCACGCCGATCGCCGGGCTGGCTGTGGATGTCTGCTTCATCGGCAGTTGCACTAACGGCCGCCTCAGTGACCTCCAGGCGGCGGCGGCCGTAGCCAAGGGCCGCCAGGTGGCAGCCGGGATCACGGCCTTTGTGGTGCCGGGGTCGGAGCAGGTGGCGGCAGCTGCCGAAGCAGAAGGCCTCGATGTGATTTTTCGCGAGGCTGGCTTCCAGTGGCGTGAACCGGGCTGCTCGATGTGTTTGGCGATGAACCCGGACCGGCTCGAAGGCCGCCAGATCAGCGCCAGCTCCAGCAACCGCAACTTCAAGGGCCGCCAGGGCTCCGCCACGGGCCGCACCCTGTTGATGAGTCCGGCGATGGTGGCGGCTGCCGCCGTGACCGGCCACGTGGCCGATGTGCGCCTGCTGCTGGCCCCCTAAGCCGCTCTCCTTCCAGCCCGTTCGATCCCCGATCCCGCCATGACCAGCGCTGCCCCTGCGTTCCCCCTGCCCGCTGGGCCGATCACCCAGGTCAAAGGCCGCGCCTTGGTGTTGCGCGGCGATGACATCGACACCGACCGGATCATCCCGGCCCGCTTCCTCAAGTGCGTCACCTTTGAAGGTCTCGGCCAACAGGTGTTCGCCGATGACCGGATCGAGCTCCAGGGCGCCCATCCCTTTGACCGGCCCGACCACCAGGGGGCGCGCCTGCTGCTGGTGAACCGCAATTTCGGCTGCGGCTCCAGCCGCGAGCACGCTCCCCAGGCCCTGATGCGCTGGGGGATACGCGCCGTGGTTGGGGAGAGTTTCGCCGAAATCTTCTACGGCAATTGCCTCGCCCTGGGCATCCCCTGCCTCACCGCCTCCCACGAGCTGCTGCTGGCGATTCAGGCGGTGGCCGCCGCCGACCCTGCTGCCGAGTTGGAGCTGGAGGTGGCCACGGCCCGCCTGCGATCCAGCCAGCCAGAGGTCAGCTGGGAGCTGGACCTGCCCGCCGGACCGCGCCAGATGCTCAGCACCGGCCAGTGGGATGGCACCGGCCAGCTGGTGGGCAAC
>JAEMQZ010000011.1:9103-21727 GCA_016463595.1 Synechococcales cyanobacterium SupBloom_Metag_052
CTTGATGAGCGAATTGGTTGATTGATCAAGATATAGCGGTACTAAAGTAATGCCCTCATTGCAACGGTGCGATTGCAACTAGCTGGCCTCAGAAGGTCAGAAAGGCCGCTCCCGGGCGCTCTGGGGAGTGCTGGGTTGGTAGGGCACAAACGGCACACCGGTGCCGTCGAAGTTGAAGTCGTGCAGCTTGACGCGGATGCCGCCCAGCTGTTCGTAGGGGCTGTAGTAGACGCCTAGTTCATAGGAGCGGCGCTGCCAGCGCAGCTCCACGTAGGAGCCGGTGACATTGCCGTAGAAAGGTGAATTGGGGTCGATATTCATGCCAATACCGCCGTTAAAGACCAGCGGCCCGGCGAGTTGCTGGGTGAGGCCCACGCCGATCGTGCCCAGGTCCACGAGCTGATCAAAACTTAAGGGGCTTTGGCCCGTGCGCCGGCTGCCGCCGCCGGTAATCGTGATCTGGGTGTAATCGAGGAAGGGCTTGCTGAAATGGCCCAGGGTCAAGGTGGGGCCGCCCGAGAGGCTGTAGGAGTTCTGCACACTGCCATCGCTGTAGTTGAACAGGCTCAGTGAGAGGTTGGTGCTCAGGCTCAGTCCCGGCACGATCGGCACCGGTGAATAGGGATAGGTGCTGGCCAGACTCGGGTCAAGCGGTTGGCCAGTCCAGATCGGAAGTGAACTGTTGAGTGAGGCGAATAGGCTGCTGCGTGAAAAAATACCGGTGGTGGTGCTCTGGTACAGATTTCCCTGGAAGGTGCCGTAGCCGATGCGGGCGTAATAGCTGTTGCTGATTGAGCCCAGGTTGGGCAGGGTCTTGGTCTGCTCCAACGAGACGCCAATCGCTGAATAGATGTCCTGTTCGCCCAGGGAGCCGTTCCAGATGCGGTAGCGATAGGCCCCAAACAGGCGCGAAGTGATCTCGCCCAGCAGGGGCAGGGTGATGGGGCGGTTCAATTCGCCCCAGCTGCGGGCGCCGTTGGCGAAGTTGCTGGGATCGAAGGTGGAGGCGTTGAGGGTGACATCGCTGTTGAAACCAAGCAGGGGGCCCCGCAGCCGGGCCACCACGCCAAACAAATCGCCAATCTGGGTGGGCTGGCTGCTGGGGGCATTGCCCGCCGGCTGGCCCGGCAATACATAGCTAGTGGTGCTGCCATTGAGGGCCCGTTGCGCCATGAACTGGGGCTGGAGTTCGAGTAGGGCGCTTGCCCCCAGTTTGATCGGCTTGAGTTTGTTGCCGATGTAGAAGCCATCGCGGTCGGTGCCATCGCTGGCGAGAACCCAGCGGTTGTCCACGTCCTTTTTCTTCCTCAAGACCAGGTTGTTTTGTAGGGGTATGGGCAGGCGATCTTCCAGGATCAGCCTGTTGCGCTTGGCCTGGATCACCGTGTCGCCATTGGCGCGCAGACGCGCCTCGACACCTTCGGCATCCACCCAGGACTGGGCTGGCGTGAACGGATCGTTGCTGAAGGCGACCCGATCGCCGCGCCAGCCTTCCGGGCTAAGGGTCAAGGTGGCGGCCTGGAAGCGCCAGCGGCTCACCGTGCCAGCCACGAGCTGGCTGTTGGCCGTGGTGCGGATCGATAGGATCTGGGTTGGCCTGATCCCGCCGTAGGTGTTGACCTCGGTGGGGGTGGAGAACGGGCCGGTGACCCCGGCCCGTTGCTGGGCCGAGAGGCTGCCGCGGTAATTCAGGGCCGTGATGCGTTGCTCAACGCTGGCATCGATGGCCTGCTGCCGCAGGGTTTCGGCCTGGGCCGGGGCCCCTAGCGGTGTGGCAGGGCCGCTGGGTTGGGGCGCAGGCGCAGGTGCGGGGGCCAGGCCCAGGCCGGGTGGTCCCATGGCGACATCATTGAGAATCTCGCCCAGGGGCTTGGGCCGGACCCGCTTGCCCCGGCCCGGGTCGTCGCAGCCCAGGGGGGGCGCGATCGCCAGCGATTGGCGAGGAGCAGGGGAAGAGCCGAAGCGGTAGCGCAGGCCGATCAGATAGGCGTTGCTGCCCTCCGACACGCCGCCATAGGTGCCGAAGGCGCCGGAGCGGTGGTGCACCCGGCCCACCAAAGACCATTGGGGCGCCACCAGGGCCTCGATTTCAAAGCCCAGGTAGTTGAGAAACTGGCTGTAGTTCTGGCGGAAGGTTTTTTCGTAGTTGCTGGGCGCGCTCAGCCAGCTCACCCCCTGGACAAGCCCCAGGCTCAGCCAGGGTTGCACCCAGAGGCGCACCCCCAGGCCGGTGGTGAGTTCGCCGAAGGTCTGGCCAGGGGAATTGGCGTACTTGACGCTCTGGTTGAATTCGCCGCCCGCCTGCTCCAGGGCGCGATGGCCCAATAGGTTGCTGTCCCATTCCAGGGCCACGGGGCCGGCATCGATCAGGCGCTTGTTAAAGCCGAGGCCCAATTCGTATTCGGGCCGCAGTCGCCCCTTGAATTGGAACGTCTCGCCGAAGTTGGAATCGATGCTCTTGCCGCCCCAGAGGGTCACGGCCAGGGGGTAGGGGTGCCAGTTGGGGATTGGCGGCAGCAGCAGCGGGCAGGCCATGGACAGGGCCTGGGGCGCCAGGGCCACCGGTGGCATGGGCCAGTCCCTGGCCTCCAGGGGGCGGACCGTGGCGGCCACGCTGCGGTAGCTCTCAATCCCAGTAGCGGAGTTCACTCCCCCAGGGGTCAAGGGTTGCCTGCCTAGGGCCTGCAGCACCTGGGCCCCGGGTGCCGGGCTGCCATCGGCCACGGCAAAGCTGGCCGGGCCGACCAGCAGCGGATCCGGATTCTCCCAGTAGCTGAACGTGAGCGGCAGCAGGGCGCCACTGGGCTGGCGCGCCAGGTCGAAGTCGGACTCGGCGGTTTCGAGGTCGAGGACGCCGTAAACATCCTCCAGCTCCCCTTCGGCCTGGATCAGGTTGAAGCGCAGGCGGCTGGCCTGCAGGTATTGATGGCCCCGCTGGAAGCGCACGCTGCCGCTGGCATAGACCGTGCGGCTTGTGGGGTCGAATTCGAGCCGATCGGCCAGCAGGCGGCCGCCATTGAGCAGGGCCTTGACCTGGCCCGTGGCAACAAACCGGTTACGCAGCAGGTCGAAGCCTTGCTGATCGGCTTGTAACTCCAGCTCCAGCGGTGGCGCCTGTCCAGGACTGGCCTGGGTGGGCTGGCGGCCAGGCTGGTCGGCTGGTTTTGCGATGGGCTGGGCTTGGTTTGCCGCTGGAGTTGGGACCGGAGCCGCCTGGGTCAGGGGCTGGTTCTGAGCTCCTGCTGGGGGCAGGGCCACCAGCAATGCCGATCCCATCGCCGCAAATGTCCAACAAGACAGGGTGGGCGAGGGCACCGACGAGGCGGAAACGGCGCCGATCCTGCCATGGGGTTTGGATCAGATCCAGGTGGCTAGGACCGGTTTGTGGTTCCGGTTGGGCTTCAGTCTTCCAGGTCCTTGCGGCTGGGGGTGCGGGTGGGATCACTGGCTAGGAAGCCGAAAACGAAGATCCCGATGAAGAAGAAAACGACTGAATAAACCGAGATCTTGAGGGCGAGCATGGTCCGTCCAGCGGGTGACAGGGAGTGACAGGCGCCAGGTGGGCCCTGGTACGACCCTGCGGCAGCGGCATCATCCTATGGGGCACAGATGGCGTTGATCGATGCCAGAGGGCCTGGAGGGGGTGGTTCGCCCCTGGATTGAAACGTTTCAGTCACGGACGGGGCGCGATCTGCAGGCCCGCTGGCGGGCCGTAGGCCCGGGAGGAAGCCTGGCGCCGGCGATCGAAAACCCTTGGGCCGCCAGCCAGCGGCCCGATTGGTTTGCCCGGGGCCTGCTGAGCTGGCCCCGGGGCGGCCAGTGGTTGCGCTTGAGCCTGCGGCTGCAGTGCCCGTCCGACTGGCGGCAGCTGGCCCACCAGGCGGCCGAGCAGGACTGGGGCCAGGCTGGGCGGGCGCTACGGGCGCGCCTGGTGCTGCGCTGGTGGGCCGAGGACGTCCTGCTGACGGTCGATGGCCAGGAGGTCCATCGCGGGGATCTGTTCGACTCCGCCTGCCGCTGGGTGCTGCCAGAGCGCTGGTGGCGGGGCGAAGCCTTGGACCTCAGCCTCGCGCTGCGCAGCCCCCGCCACGACGACGGTGCCCTGGTGGAGAGCCGCTTGGAACTGGAGCCCGCCGATCGCAGCGATCCGGCGGGATTACTGGCCGGTACGGCCCTGGAGCTCGTGACCCTGAGGGCGGCCAGGGGCCAGGACCTTATGGCGGCGGCCTCGCTGCAGGCCGCCCTGGCCGGCGCCGATCCCCAGGCGCCCGCGGCGCCAGGGCGGCTCGGCGCGGCGCTTCAGGCCTTCCAGGCCCAGCAGCAGCAGGGCCAGGAAGGCTTTCACCTGCTGGGCCACGCCCACCTCGATCTGGCCTGGCTCTGGCCGGTGGCGGACACCTGGCGGGCGGCGGAGCGCACCTTCGAGTCGGTGCTCTCTCTGATGGAGCGCCACCCCCAGCTCCATTTCGGTCACTCGACCCCGGCTCTGTACGCCTGGATCGCCCAGCACCGGCCGGCCCTGTTCGCCCGCATCCGTCAGGCCATGGCCTCGGGCCGCTGGGAGCCGATCAATGGCCCCTGGGTCGAGAGCGATTGCGTGTTGATCGCCACGGCCTCGCTGCTGCGCCAGTTTCAGCTGGGCCAGGCCTACAGCCGCGCCACCTTCCCCGAATGGGAGCACCAGCTCTGCTGGCTGCCCGACAGCTTTGGCTTTGGCGCTGGCCTGCCCGCCGTGGCCCGGGCCACTGGTGTGCACTGGTTTTGCACCCACAAGCTGGCCTGGAACGCCACCAACCCCTTCCCCCATCGCCTGTTCCGCTGGCGCAGCCGCTGCGGCGCCGAGGTGCTGGCCTTGGCCACGGCGCCGATCGGCACCGGCGGCGACCCGGTGGCGATGGAGCGCTATCGGCTCGAGTGGCAGGCCAGCACGGGTCTGGATTGGGCCCTCTGGCTGCCGGGCGTGGGCGACCACGGCGGCGGCCCCACCGCCGAGATGCTCGAGCAGCTGGAGCTCTGGCAAGACCAGCCCCAGGCCAGGCCCCAGCGCCACGGCACCCTCCGCCAGTACCTGGCCGAGCTGGAGCCCCTAGCGGCGGGATTGCCGGTGTGGCGCGATGAGCTCTACCTGGAGTTGCACCGCGGCTGCGCCACCAGCCGCCCCGACCAGAAGCGCCATAACCGCAGCCTTGAGCGGCTCCTGCGCGAGGCCGACATCGCCCGGGCCCTACGGGCTAGCCAGGCTGGTGTAGCGCTCAGTGAGCCCGCCCCGGATTGGCGGCCCCTGCTGTTCCAACAGTTCCACGACATCCTGCCGGGCACCTCAATTCCGGAGGTGTTCGAGCAGGCCGAACCCCAATGGCGTGCAGCCCGCCGGGCGGCGTCCCGGGGCCGGGATCAAGACCTATTGGCCTGGCTTGGGGCCGCCGCTGGCTCCCGAACGCCGGCTCCTGGGCCGGATCAGGGGCCCGAGCCCTGGGCCCTGGTCCAGCTCCAGCCCCTGGCGGCGGCCCCTTTGACCCTGCGCCTGCCCGCCGGCCAGTGGACCCTGGCAGGCCAGCCCCTGGTGGGCCAGCCGGCCCCGGGGGGCGGCCAGTGGCTGCAAGTGCCCCTGCCCGCCGGGATCAGTTACCTGCCCTTGCAGCGCCAGCCCCTGCCAGCGGCCGCGCGGAGGGTTGCCCTGGGTGAATCGTCGCCCTTGCCCGTGCAGCATCCGGTGAGCCTGGTGGCGGAGCCCGCACCGGTGGCCGACGATCTTGCGGCAGGGGCCGTTGCGGCGGCTGGCCGCTGGCGCCTCAGCAATGGCTTGGTGACCGCCCTGATGGGGCCCGCTGGGGTGGAGCAGCTTTGGGGGATCGATGGCCTAGCCCAGCTGGCGGCGCCCCTGCAGTGGTGTCGATGGGCCGACCGGGGCGAGTTCTGGGATGCCTGGGACCTGGCCGCCAACTACCGCAGCCAGCCCTTGCCCTTGCGCTGGGATGGTCAGCCCGAGCTGGCCGAAACCGGCCCCCTCTGCGGGCGCCTCGTCTGGCGGGGACTCTGTGGCCGGTCGCCGCTGCGGCTGGATGTGGTCCTGAGGGCGGCGAGTCCCTACCTGGAACTCACCTTGGCGGTGGATTGGTGCCAAGTGCATGAACTGTTGCGACTAGAGCTGCCCTTGGCCCAGCCGGCGCTGCGCTTGGCCGCTGACACCAGCGGCGGCGTGATTGAGCGGCCGGCGGCGGCCGCCACGGCCCGGGAGCGCAGCCGTTGGGAGGTGCCGGTGATCAGCTGGCTGGCGGCCGAGGCGGCCGGTTCGGGCCTGGCGGTGCTGCTGGATGGGCCCCAGGGGGCGTCCGCCACGCCAGAGCGGCTGGGGGTGTCGCTGCTGCGGGCACCCACCTGGCCCGATCCCGGCGCCGACAACGGACCCCAGCGCCTGCGCCTGGCCCTGATGCCCTGCGCGGAGGGCTGGCGCCAGGCCGGTGCGGCCGAGCAGGCCGTGCGCTTCCGCGAACCGCCGTGGCTGCGGCCCCTGGGCCCGGGCGGCGCCGAGGTGTTTCAGGCTGGTTCCGGGTTGGCAGGCGAGGGGCCGCTCCAGCCCTCGCCAGGACCGACCCTGGACCTGGGCGCTCCCCACCTGCGCCTGATCGGCCTGCGCTGCTTGCCTTTCCAGGGCGGCAAGCAGGTCCTGGCCGCTGCTTTGCCGGCTGATTCAGCCGAATTGGCGCTGAGCGTTCAAAACCTCAGCCCCCTACGCCAGCGGTTGGACCTGGGCCCCAACTGGCAGCTGCTGGGCCGGATCGATGGTCTCGATCAGCCACTCCCCCAGGCGCCCGAAGTCTTGGATCGGCTGGCCGAGATGGCGGTTGTGCGGCCTTGGCAACTGGCCAGCTATCGGATCAGGCGCCGGGCTTGAGGGTTTCGACCTGGCCAAGCTCTCGGGGTCGCTGATCCCTTGGTGGGGCTGACCCCAGGCCTGGGCTCAATCCTCGTGCTCGTCGAAGGGATCGGTGAGTTGCTTGGAAGGGGGCCCAAAGGCCGTGTAGATGCCAAACCCGGTGAGCGACAGCAGCACCGCCAGCACGGTCAGGGCCACGGAGAGGGCGGGAGACGAGGTGCTTTCCATGGGCGCGGGGGCTGGGGTGGTGGCGAAGCCGGCCGGAAGGGGCGTTCGGGGCCCGCTTCCATCACAACTCTCGACAGCTGGGCTCGGTCGGGGCCTCAGCACCCTTAAAGTAACCAGACCGATCCCCTGCCAGAGAGGAGCGAGCCGTCATGGCCCAACGCACCCGCCTTGGAGACCTTTTGCGTCCCCTTAATTCTGAATACGGCAAGGTTGTGCCGGGTTGGGGAACCACTCCGGTAATGGGAATCTTTATGGTTCTCTTCCTTGTCTTCCTGCTGGTGATTCTGCAGCTCTATAACAAGTCGCTGCTGCTGGACGGCATCACCGTCAACTGGAACGGCGCCGGCTGAGTGCTGGCCCCCTAAATCGGATGTCATGCCCGCCTAGACCCTTGGTTGTTTGACCAATGGCCTGGGCGGGTTAATGCTGGATCCACCCATCGGTGCTTCGAAACGATGAATATCTTTGGAATCGGCCTGCCGGAAATGGCCGTGATCGCGGCTATCGGCCTGCTCGTATTTGGCCCCAAGCGCTTGCCAGAGCTGGGCAAGACCCTCGGCAAGACCCTCAAGGGCTTCCAGTCCGCCTCCAGCCAGTTCGAGCAGGAATTCCGCAAGGCGGTGGACACCGTTTCCAATGACACGGTCTCCGTGGCCGCTGTTTCCCCTGAGGTTGTCTCCCCTGAAGAGGTTTCCCCGGCAGCCGTTTCCTCCGCAGCCGTTTCCAAGGCAGCCGTGTCAACCGAACCTCTGGCTGCCAGCCAGGTGAGTTCAGCTGGCCTTGGGGTTACGGACCTGGTTACCGAAAAGCCCGCCACGGCCCCAGCCTCGCCGGTGGCTTCTAGCGCTAGCGATAGTCCAGCGGCCTAGTCCAGTGGCCTAGGTCAGCGGCGACGCTGGTTTAGCAGCTGCCGGCGGCGCAATCACCGGGGCGGCCATGCCCCTGGTGTTCCGGTGAGTCAGCCCCTGTACGGGATCCTGCCCCCTGTTGTTGATCGTTGTTGCTTGCCCGATGACCGCCTCGCCCGCCGGGTCCCTGCAGTTGCTGGTCGGCCTGGGCAACCCCGGCGACAAGTACGCCGGTACCCGCCATAACGTCGGCTTCATGGCCCTGGAGCGGCTGGCGGCCGCCGCTGGGGTGCCGTTCAAACACCAGGCGAAGTTGCATGGCCTCTTCTGTGAAGTCGGGCAGGGGGCCAACCGGCTGCGGTTGCTGATGCCCCAGACCTTCATGAATGACAGCGGCCGCTCGATCCGGGCCGCCCTCGATTGGTATGGCCTGGCGCCAGGCCAGCTGCTGCTGCTGGTCGATGACATGGACTTGTCCCTGGGCCGGTTGCGGCTGCGGGCCTCCGGCGGCGCCGGTGGCCACAACGGCCTGCGCAGCACGATCGCCCACCTGGGCGGCCAGGACTTCGCCCGGCTGCGCATCGGCATCGGCGCCCCCTCGGCGAATCCGGTGGAGCGCAAGGAGCGCACGATCTCCCATGTGCTCGGCCGGTTCCAGGCCTCGGAGCAGCCGATCCTGGGCGAGGTGCTGGCGGAGGTGAGCTCGGGGATCGATCTGATCCAGCGCCTCGGCCTGGAGCGGGCCGCCAACCGGCTGAACAGTTTTGGGGCCCCCTCTGCCGCCAAACTGGTTGATGCTGGCGCTCCGGCCAAACCCCAAGCCAGTTCTGCAGCCAGTTCGCCCGCCCCGAGCCGCCCGTCCCCTTGAGTCGCCTGCCTACCACCACCGCCCAGCTGCGGGTGCTGCACCAGAGCTTCAGCAGCAAGCTGCTGGAAGGGGAGGTGGCCGCCGGTAGCTTCCGCTGGACCTTCCGCTGGGCCTTCGATCGCGGTGAGCTGACGGTGGAGCCCTCCCTCGGCCGGGCCCTGATTCAGGACGCCCTGCTGCGCTTCTTGCTCAAGGCCGATTACCAGCTCGAGCCTGGCGGCGACTACGTCTTCACCGTGCGGGCCAAGGTTTAGGCACCAGGCCCTGCGCTTGGCAGCCAGGACGACGTCAGGCCTGGCCCCAGGGCGTGTCGCTTTGGCCTTGGGCCAGCCGGCGGGGGAGAGTGCGGCCCAGGTGCCGTTCCAGCAGGAGCTGGGCGACCACGTCATCCCAGTCCCGGGGCGGTTGGCGCAGGCCCCTGGGCAGCAGGCGTCGCCAGCCCTGGGCCGGTTCCAGCTGCCAGTAGCGCTGTCGCGCCGCCAGGGTGGTGCCCGCTTCCGGCACCACAATCAGCGGTGCGATCGGGGTGAGCCATTGGCGCCAGGGGCCACTGCCGGTGCCGTTGCCAAGGAGAACGGCCACCAGGGGGGAGTTCCGCTCCTGCCACTGGCGCAGCTGGGCCAGGGCCCGCTGCGGCGGCAGCACGGCGGCATACAGGATCGCGCTGGCCTGGTCGTCGCTGATGACGAGGCCACATTTGCTGCGGCCCGGATCGATCGCCGCCAGGGGGCCCTGGGGGGCCTCGCCGGCTGGGTCGCTCAAGGCTGGTTGCGGCCGGCCGCCGCCCCAGCCTGGCCATTGCCGGGCGCTTGCAGCCAGCGCAACTCGATCACGAGTGGATCGGCGATGTCGCTATCCCGCAGGGACACGGCCTCCAAGCGCACCGTTTGGCCGGCGGGACGATCACGCAGCTGGTTGCCGAGCCGGTTGAAGTTGTTTAAGTCGTATTGCAGGCCATCGGCCAGGGCTCCCTGGCGCTGGGCCCTTGTGAAGGTGGCGGCCAGCAGCAGGTTGAGCCGGCTCTGCACCTCCTGGGAACTGCGTTCCTCGGCCTCGAGCACGGTGGTGGCCATCTGGTCCCCCTGGCGCACCACCTGGCGGTTGGGCCGCACGTCGGGGAAGGCCACCACCCGTCGTTCGCCCCGCAGCACGTTGCCGGCCGACACGATGCTCACCACCCATGTGCCGGGCTTGGTAATCACGTCTTCCAATTTGGCGATGTCGCCGCGGGGCACCAGCAGAACCTGGCGTTCCTGGCTCTGGCCGGGCAAGACCCGCTGGAAGGCCACTTTGTTGGCCTGCTGGAGGAGGGCTTCGATCACCTCCTTGCTTTGGGAAGACTTCTGCAATTTCACCTTGGCGATCACCAGGGACTGGCCACTGCTGATCACCACATCGCCGCGGCGCAGGGCCAGCAGGTTGGCTTCCAGTTCCTTGAGTTCCTTCCCCGCCGCCACGATCCGCCCCTTCACTTGGGCCAGTTCCTGTTGGTTGCGCTGGATGTCGGCGTCCTTGGCGCGGATGTCGCGGTTGAGTTGGTCCCGTTGCTTTTCGAGGGCCAGGCGCTGCTGCATCAGGGGTCCGAGCGCGGCCCGCAGCGATCGGGCCTGGCGTTCGGCTTCGGCCAGGAGTTGGCGCGCCTGCTTGCGGCCCTTTTCGGCTTGCAATAGGTCGCTGTGGCTGCGCTTGAGGTCCGCCTGGCTGCGGCTCAAGCTCGTGCGGCTGTCGCGCAGGCGATGCTCGATGCGATCGAGCTCGAATAACCCCACCCGCAGCTGCTGGCTCACCAGCAACATCAGCCCCAGGGACAGGGCGCTGATCAGGCTGCCGGTCAACACCGTGATCAACACGGCCGTTTTGCGGGGCCGCAGGTTGAACAGGCTCAGCCTCGACTTGCCCACCAGGCTGCCGAGCCGGTCGCCCAGGGTGGAGAGCACCCCACCGAGAACCAGCAACGCCAGGATTAGGAGCCAGCCAGTCACGGAAGGGGGCGGGGAAAGTCAGTATCAACCGCCGGGCGCGGGGCGGCTTGGAATCGGGGTGAAGTTTGGCGGCAACCTTGCCCTTAGCCCCTAGATCAGAAGGGAGATCAGGACCCAGGCATCAACCCAGCCATCAGCTTTGGGATCAACTGAACCGTTTGGCCAGGGCCAGCGGGTCAAATACGGTGATTTTCTTGCGGTCGATCTGAACCAGGCCGGCATTACGCAGGTCGCCGAGCAGGCGGGTGATGGTGACCCGGGTGGAGCCGATCGCTTCGGCGATCGCCTGGTGGGAGAGGCGCAGGTCGATGGTGATGCCTTCGCCGCCGGGCACGCCGAAGTCGCGGCAGAGCACCAGTAGGAAGCTCACCAGCCGGGAGGACATGTCCCGGTGGGTGAGGGTTTCGATCATGGTTTCGGTTTGGAGAATGCGGGAGGAGAGGCCTTGCAGCATCAGCAGCCCCACGGCGGCGTCCTGTTCGATTGCCCGTTTGACCGAGGTCGCCGGGGCCGTGACCATCTCCACCCGGGTGAAGGCCACAGCGTGATAAAAGCGGTCTGAGCGCTGGCCGGTGAGCAGGGACAGCACCCCGAACAGGCTGTTTTCGCGCAGCAGGGCCACGGTGATTTCCTCGCCGGATTCGTACACCCGCGACAGGCGCACGGCGCCACGCCGCAACAGGTAGACCTTCTCGGCGGGATCGCCGGGAAAGAAGATCGTTTTGCCCCTCTCCACCGTTTCCGTGGTGCTGCCGGCTAGGCCCCGCATGACCTCCAGCAGGTTGGTGCTGGTCGCTGGCGCGGCCACCGCTGCGGTCGGTAGGGACTGGCCCCCAGACGCAGGGCCGGAATAGCGGCTGAAGCCGGCGTTGGCGCCAACCATTCCTACGGTTCGAGTTGGGGCGACCCTAAAGATCGCCCAGGGCCCGCCTTGTAGCCATTGACACCGATGGCTTGTCGGCGCTGCCATCGCCGCGGCGGCCTGCTCGGCCGGCGTTCGGCTGATCTGGTCCAGCTTCTGGCCCAGCGAAGGCTTGGATCCGGTCCAGGGCGGAAGAGGCAGTGGTGCAAATGTTCGCACTACCGGTAGCGGTTGCGGCTTGTTTCGCGGCCCGCCGCCGCTACATTCGGTTGCCACCATCGGTGCGCCCGGCCCAGGGATTGATCCCTTAACAGTTGATCCCCATTCAGTTGCTCACCAGTCGCTTTCTCGACGACCAGTCGATCGCCTGCCGACCGGTGCCAAATCGCCCAGTTCCGAATCCGTTGAAAACAAGCCAGTTGATGGACGGCCCCCCCAAGCCAGATCGTTCGCTTAAGCCAGGCTGCGGGCCTAGGTGGCTCCAGGCCGTTGGGCTGGAGGCTGGGTCCCGGCAGCCTGCCGCTTGGCAGGCTGGCCAGTCCAGGGGTGGGCAGCCATGACGGCCAGCCTGATCCAGCACCAACCGCGGCGGGAACCGGGCCGCTCCCTCGGCCCGGCGGGGCGTCCCCAGGCGGCAGCCCGGTCCAGCACCAGCCACAGCCTGCGTTTGGTGGCCCAACAGGAGGGCCTGATCCAGATCCACACGGCCCCCTTCCGGGGCAGCTTCGGTGGCGTGTTCAGCCAGGCCCTGCGCAGTGCCGGCCTGGGCAGTCGGGTGCTGATCACCCAGTTCCTCAAGGGTGGGGTCGATCAGGGGCTCGAGGCGAGCCTCTGGCTCTGCGGCCGCTTGCAGTGGCTGCGTCCCGCCGTGGCCGGTTGCCTGTCGGATCCCTGCGCCCCGGCTGATCCCTGCGCCCCGGCTGCGTCCCCGTTGGCCACCGCCAGAGATGCCGACCGGG
>JAEMQZ010000011.1:21827-37166 GCA_016463595.1 Synechococcales cyanobacterium SupBloom_Metag_052
GATCCCTGCGCCCCGGCTGCGTCCCCGTTGGCCACCGCCAGAGATGCCGACCGGGAGGCGGTGGAAGCGGTCTGGGCCTACAGCCGCGACCAGCTGCTGGGCGGCCAGCTCGACCAGCTCGTGCTCGATGAACTGGGTCTGGCCGTGGACCTGGGCTACCTCTGCGCAGCCGAGGTGACGGCCACCCTGGAGCGCCGCCCCAGCCATGTGGATGTGATCCTTACCGGCCCGGCCATGCCGGCGGCCCTGATGGCCATGGCCGACCAGGTGACCCAATTGCGCCGCGGCTTCTAGCCTGCCCCCACCAGCCCCTGCGGCAGTCCCATGCTCAAGAACGACCGCTGGATCAATGCCCAGGCTGCGGAGGGGATGCTCGAACCCTTCCAGCCCAAGCTGGTGCGCCATCTGGACCCCGACCAGGGCACCTCACCGGTGCTCAGTTTCGGCTGCAGTTCCTATGGCTATGACCTACGCCTGTCGGCTAAGGAGTTTCTGATCTTTCGCCACGTGCCGGGCACGGTGATGAATCCGAAGCGCTTCAACCCGGCCAACCTGGAGCCGGCCCCCCTGCATGAGGACGGCGATGGCGCCTATTTCATCCTGCCCGCCCATTCCTATGGCCTGGGTGTGGCCCTGGAGCGCATGCGGGTGCCGGCCAACATCACGGTGATCTGCCTGGGCAAGAGCACCTATGCCCGCCTGGGCATCATCGTCAACACCACGCCGGCCGAGGCCAGCTGGGAAGGCCATCTGACCCTGGAATTCAGCAATTCCTCCGGCGCCGATTGCCGCATCTATGCCAATGAAGGCATCTGTCAGCTGCTCTTCTTTGAGGGTGATCCCTGCGAAACCACCTACAGCGATCGCAAGGGCAAATACCAAGATCAGGCCGAACGGGTCACCCTGGCACGGGTCTGACGACCACCCGCTGGCTTGCTTAGCTCCAGCGGCGCGGCCACCAGGCCCACAGCACCAGTTCCACCACGGTCCACAGCAACACCAGCCCCACCAGCCAGCCGGGCAGCAGCACGAAGGGCCACCAGGGGCGCAGCAGCAGCACTAGGCCGGCCGCGGCTAGGGCCGTCAGGGCCCGACGTCGCTGGCGCCAGCCCGGCAGGCTGGTGAGGGATGGCGGCAGCGTCGGGCGCCGCAGCTGGGGCAGAGCCATGGCGGTGGGCAGGATGGGTTGGGGAGAAACCTCCCCACAATGGCAACAGCCATGTTCCGGCCCTTGTTGCCCCAGCGCCCATCGCCCCAGACCCCGTCAGCCCAAGGCCTGCGCCTGCTGCTTGGCACCTGCTTGGGCACGGCCCTGGCCCTGCTGGCCGGCCGGGCCCTGCTGCTCCAGCTCACGCCGACGCCGACGCCGGACACGCCGCTCTCCAGCCTGCGGGCCTGGCGGCTGCTCAGCCCCGATCCGGCCCTGCGCCGCGAGGTCAGCCTGCTGCTTGCCAGCCGGGAGCCCACCGGCAGCGCCAGGCAACGCCAGGGGCTCTGGGGCCAGGGCTGGGGCCGCGACCCCCTGGCTGCCCTGGTCCTGAAACGGGCCGCCCAGGCGGCCGAGGCCGCCGGCGAGGCCGACCAGGCCCATGGCCTCTGGCAAAGCCTTTGGCAGCGCTTTCCCGGGAGTCCGGCCAGCGCCGATGCCCTCTACAGCCTCGGTCGCCAGCAACCCCGCTGGCGCCAGCTGCTGCTGCAGCGTTTCCCGGCCCATCCAGCGGCCCTGGCGGCGGCCCTAGAGCTGGGCCGCTCCCCCGCTAGCCGGCTGGCGGCCAGCCTGCAGCTGGCCCGTTGGGGCCCCCGCTGGCCCGGGGCCGAGGTCCTGCTGGTGCAAGCCTGCCGAGGACGGGATGGGGCCCTGCAGCCCCAGCAACGGCGCCAGCTGGCCCTGGGCTTGGCCCAGTTAGGCCGCGGCCAGACCGCCCTGGACTGCCTTAGGGGCCTTTCGGGGGATCCGGCGCTGGAGTTGGCCCTCGGCCAGGCCTTATTCAAGGGCGATCTCAGCCAGCAGGGTCTGGCGGATCGTCGGCTGCTGGCCCTGGCCCAGCGCTGGCCCACCACGGCCGCCGCCCGGGAGGCCAGTGCCCTGCTCAGCCAGCGGGAGGGAGCGGAGACCAGGGCCTGGTTGGTCCAGTTGCCCGCTTCCCTGCAGGACAGCGCCGCCGTGCAGGCCCGGCTGGCCCTCGATGGCCAGCGCCCCTGGCAAGGGGTGCTGAAGCGTTGGCCCCGGGATCCGGCCAGCTGGGAGCTGCAGTGGCAATTGGCCCGTCAGGCGCTGTTGCAGCAGCGCTGGAGCCAGGCCGCCCTGATCCTCCAGGCCCTTGCCCCCGATCAATTGGCACCGCCCCTGGCCGCCCGCCAGCTCTTTTGGTTGGGCTATTGCCAATGGCGGCTGGGCGATGGCGTTCGCGCCCAGCGCCTTTGGCGCCAGGTGTTGACCCTGGCGCCCGGCGGCTACTACAGCTGGCGGGCCCGCCTGCACCTAGGCGAGAAGGAGCTTGATCTGTTGCGCCCCCCTGGGGCGCCGGCGGCCCCCCTGGCCCGACCCCTCTGGCAGCCCCTGGCTAGTGGTGATGCGGGCCTGGATCGGCTCTGGCGCCTCAACCAGCCCTTGGAGGCCTGGGAAAGCTGGCGCTTCTGGCGGGGCGGCCGGCCGCCCCAAGTCGCCTCGGACCTGCGGCTGGAGGGCCGGCTGCGCACTGGGGTGGGCGACGACTGGATCGGCCTGGGCCAATTGGAACAGGCCAGCCTGCGGCTTCCCCAGGGCAGCTGCCAGCAGCAGGCCGACCTGGAAGGTCAGCTGAATCCCCTTCGCTACGGCGAGTTCTTTGGCGAGGCGGCGGCGGCGGCGGGCCTAGATCCGGCCCTGCTTCAGGCTGTAGCCCGGCAGGAATCCCGCTTTACGGCTGGGGTTGAGTCGCCGGTGGGGGCGCTGGGGCTGATGCAGCTGATGCCCGACACCGCTAATGAGTTGGCGGGCCGGCGGCTGGAGGCGGCCAGCCTTAAGGATCCGGCCCTCAACAGCCGCCTCGGTGCCCGCTACCTGCGCCAGCTCCTGGAGCAATGGCAGGGCAATCCGGTGTTGGCCGTGGCTAGCTACAACGCTGGTCCTGGGGCCGTCGCCCACTGGCTCAAGGCCGGTCTCGGTAGCGATAGCCCGAAACCAGCCAGCGGCGCGATCAGTCTGGAGCGGGATCCTGAGCTGTGGATCGAAGCGATTCCCTACCCGGAAACCCGGCTGTACACCAAGAAGGTGCTGGGGAACCTCTGGAGCTACCGACGCCTGAACCAGGGAGCCGGTTCCGGCTGTTAGCTGCATTCCTATCCCCGAGTCGGGCGCAACCCGGACCGCTTTAGGGGCCGCTCAGGGATGGAAGGGGGCCAGGCCGGACCGGTGGACCTGCTGGCCAATCCATACCCCCGTCAGAAGTAGGGCGCTGAGACCCGTTGCCACCCCAATCGGGTTCATCGGTAGGCGCAGGCGGATCAGATCCAGCCGGGCCAGCAACACGGCCGCGCCGAGCAGCAAGACATCGGTGAGCACATTGAGATGCATCAGATACACCACGCCAGTGATCATCAGAAACAGGGTCGTGACCAGGGTGAGCACCTTGCTGCGGGCCATGAAGAAGGAAATTTCCCTCAGTAAGAGGTCTGGCACCGTGCAAATCACCACCACCGCCACGGCCTGGAGGCACTCCAGGGGCATGATCAGGTCCTGGAGCCAGACGACGTGTTGGCCTTTGCCCGCCAGCCAGGGCAGCGCCACGGTCTGGGCAGCCAAGCTTGACCAGTTCAAACCCAGATAGGTGCTCACCATGAGCAGCACCAGCAGCATTGGCGCCCGAAACGGCAACAGCAATAGGCGCAGAATTGGCATTCAGGGTCCCTTCAGCTCCAGGGCAATGGCCCCCAGGGGACAGCTGGGGATGCACTGCTCACAGACCAGGCAGCGTTGCGCATCGAAGTGCAGCTGCCAAGTGGGAGCCTGGCTGGCCAGGGCGCCACTGGGGCAGAGACTGGAACAAATGCCACAGTCCACGCACAGATCCGGGTTGATCGTGATCTGGCCTGGCGTGAGGTTGATGCCCAGGCCCTGGGCCTCCAGCCACTGTTCGGCAGCGGCTAGGTCATCGATGTCACCGGAGAGCTCCACCACCATGGTGCCGCTCTGGTTGGGTGCGATTTGGGCGCGCAGGATTTTGGCGGCCACGTCAAACTCCACGGCCAACCGATAGGTGATCGGCTCGTGAACGGCTTCCCGGGGGAAATGGAGCGTGATCCGGCGTTTCAAGGGTGCACCGTCGCCCGCTTTGACCTTCGCCCGCGTTGACCGTAGCAAGGGTGCCGGCTGATGCGCTGTTCCGGCTGGTGGCTCCGGATCACAGAGCTGGTAGTGGGCCGGGCCAGCCCATTGCCAAGCTTGATCGACGAGCTCCATCCGCCAGTCCAATCCCCAGCGGTTTCTGGAGGACGCTGGCAAAGTGAAGGCGAAGCCCATGCCACTGTCCGTGTCCGAGCCTTCGCCAGCCCCAGCTCCGGCCCCCGCGGGTCCAGGGGCTCCCCTGCCCCTGGCGGGGACCGGTGGTCCCCTGGCTGGGCGGCGCGAACGGATGCTGCTGGCGGCCGTGGCCGCGGCCCTGGCCCTGATGCTCTTTTTGGTGCGGGGTGGGCTCCATCCGGCGGCCCCTCTGGAGCAACTGGCCCGCCAGTCCCTCGACCTGCCCGTGGCGCTAGCTGACGGCCGCCCCACCCTGGTGGAGTTCTATGCCGACTGGTGTGAGGCCTGCCGGGCCATGGCCCCAGCGATGGCCTCGCTGGAACAGCAGCACCACGGCGCCCTCGATGTGGTGCTGCTCAACGTCGATAACCCCCGCTGGCAGCCGGAGATCGACCGCTATGACGTGAACGGCATCCCCCAGCTGGAACTGTTCAATGCTGCGGGCGATGCCGTGGGCCGCTCCCTGGGGGCCCGCAGCCGGCCGGAATTGGAGGCCCTCACCACCGCCCTGCTGGCCGAAACGCCCCTGCCCGACCTGGCGGGGGTCGGTAACGTCAGCAGCCTGGCGGGTGGGGCTGCTGGCGGCTCCGGGCCCCCTGCAGCCTTAGCCGGTCCCCGCAGCCACGGCTGAGCCTGGTTCGCCCCGATGTGTCCCTTGTTCCTTGTGCCATGAAGCGCTTCCGGGTTGAGCTGATCGCCGCTACCCCCAACCCCCAGCAGTGCATCTTTGCGGCGATGCACCAGGACTACTTCGAAGGCTTTGTGGCCTCGGAGCGAGAGCAGTGGCCCGAGGAGGCCAAGGCCGGTGAGATTTGCGTTAAACGCCTGCTGGCCGGGGAGCGGGGCCACTACGGCCCCCTGGAACACCCCCAGATCACCCTGAATGTGGGCTGGTTTCCCCACTCGGTGATGCAGCAGGCCCGCACCCACCGGGTCGGTGTCAGTTTCGATGTGCAGTCGATGCGTTATACGGGCGAACGCATCTCCCGGGCCGCCAGTGGTGAACTGGAGCTCGAAGAGGTGTTCTACCTGCGGCCGGTGGGTAGCTATAGCGATCGCCAGGGCAAAAAATACGATTACACGCCCGAGGAGCGGGCCAAGGATCTGGCCCTTTGCCGCATGGCGGCGGAGCGCTATCGCGAGATGTTGGCGGCCGGTTTTGCCGAGGAGCACGCCCGCGGCATCCTGCCCTTTGACTACCGCCAGCACTTTGTGGTGAGCTTCAGCCTGCGGGCCTTCCTGCATTTCATGGACCTGCGCGCCAAGCTCGATGCCCAGCAGGAGATCCGCGAACTCTGTGATTTGATGTGGCCCCATTTTCAAACCTGGGCGCCTGAGATTGCGGCTTGGTATGAGAAAACCCGGCTGCACAAAGCCCGGCTGGCGCCTTAATCAGGCTGCTACATGGAGGCCCCCTGCCAGGGGCGCCCGATGCCACCCCTTAGCCTGGGCTCCAATGGTTTCTGGAGACCTCCCCATGGCGGAGCTGGCCCGCTTCCCCTTGGGTGAGCCCCTTGCGGCCGGTCAGGCCCGCTTCGGCACCGATGGCATCCGCGGCCGGGTTGGCTCCGTGATCACCCCGTCCCTGGCCATGCAGCTGGGCTATTGGTGCGGCCAGGTGTTGCCGGACGAGGGGCCGATCGTGATCGGGGCCGATTCGCGCAGCAGCGGGCCGATGCTGGTGGCGGCCCTCAGCGCCGGCCTCACCGCCGCCGGTCGCGAGGTGTGGGACCTGGGCCTATGCCCCACCCCGGCGGTGCCAGGCACGATCCGCGCCCAGGGCTGCGCCGGTGGGCTGATGGTGTCGGCCAGCCACAACCCGCCCCACGACAACGGCATCAAGGTGTTCGGCGCCAGCGGCGCCAAGCTCAAGGAGCCGCAGCAGCAGGCGATTGAGGCGGGCCTCCATGGCGCAGGCCGCGAGCGCAGCCCCTTTAGTGGCGTGGGCCTGGTGCGCCATCGCCCCGATCTTTTGGCCGCCTATCGGGACAGCCTGATCGCCAGCGTGGCCGGTGCCCGGCTCGATGGCTGCAAGCTGGTGCTCGATCTCTGCTGGGGCTCGGCCACGGCCTGCGGCGAGAGCGTGTTTCGGGCCCTCGGCGCCGATCTCACCGTGCTCCATGGCGAGCCGGATGGGGAGCGGATCAACCTGGGCTGCGGCAGTACCCACCTGGAGGCCCTGCGCCAGGCGGTGCTGGCCGAGGGGGCCAGCATGGGTTTTGCCTTCGATGGCGATGCCGACCGCATGCTCGCCGTGGATGGCCGCGGCCGGGTGGTGGATGGCGACCAGATCCTCTACCTCTGGGGCCAGGCCCTGATGGCCCAGAACCAACTACCCGACCACCGCATCGTCGCCACGGTGATGTCCAACCTGGGCTTTGAGAAGGCCTGGCAGGCCAGGGGCGGCCTGTTCGAGCGCACGGCCGTGGGCGACCAATACGTGCACCAGGCCATGGAGGAGCTGGGCGCCGGCCTGGGCGGCGAACAATCGGGCCATATCTTGTCGGCCCGCCACGGCATGAGTGGCGATGGCCTACTCACGGCCCTGCAGGTGGCCGTGCTGATCCAGGCCCAGGGGGGCTCCCTGGCCCAGTGGCTCGATAGCAGCTTCCAGCCCTATCCCCAGAAACTGGTGAATGTGACCGTGCCCGATCGCCAGCGCCGCACCGAATGGCAGCAATGCGATGCCCTGCGCCATGCCGTAGCCGAGGCCGAGGCAGCGATGGCTGGCCATGGCCGGGTGCTGGTGCGCGCCAGCGGCACCGAGCCCCTATTGAGGGTGATGGTGGAAGCGGCCTCCCAGGCGGACGTGGACCATTGGGCGGGCCATCTGGCCGGCTTGGCGGAGAGGGAGTTGACCGGGGATCAGAAGCCGGCTGGCTCCTGGTCAAGGGGCTCCTGCGCCAGTTGATCGGCCAGCTCTAGGGCCCCCCAGCAGGCGTCCCCCCGGGGTTCCACCAACGTTGCAGTGGGCAGCGCCCGGGCCAGGCAAGCGCCAAAGCCCAGCTGCAGTTGATCGAGGTGCGTCAGGGCGCCGCCCACGCCACACACCTGCGGCGCGGCCAGCTCCAGGGCCCGGGCCACCCCTATCACCAGGCCAGCGAGGGCTGCGGCTGAAGTCTTGATCACGGCCTTGGCGTGGGGGTCGCCA
The DNA here is from genome assembly GCA_016463595.1 of Synechococcales cyanobacterium SupBloom_Metag_052. GTDB lineage: Bacteria > Cyanobacteriota > Cyanobacteriia > PCC-6307 > Cyanobiaceae > BAIKAL-G1. Next base: position 29,480 of record JAEMQZ010000011.1, read on the forward strand.
GCCGCCGCTAGCTGATTCACCAGCGGCGCCAGGCGGGCAAAGCCGGCGGGCCCGAACTCCGGCGCCACCACCAGGGCTTTCACTTCCTGGGCGGTTTTGGCGCTGAGGGCTTGCCAGAGCTGGGAGCGCAGCTCGGTTTCGGCTAAGCGGCCATCGGCCATCTGCACGGCCAAGGCCAGGCCATCGCGGCCCACATCCATGGCCGAGCCCGCCCCATCGAGCAGCCAGCCCCAGCCGCCGCAGCGGTGCTCGCGGCCGCTGCCGTCCTGGCCCAGGGCGATGCAGCCGGTGCCGCTGATCACCAGGATGCCGGCGGCAGGGCCGCAGGCGCCCCGCAGGGCCGTGCGTTCATCGCCGGTCACGAGCAGGCGCCCGGGCGGCAGGGCCAGCGCCGCGGCGGCCAGGGCTTGGCCCTGGTGTTGCACGGGGCTGCCGGTCTCGATGCCACTGGCGCCGATGGCGGCGGCTGCCAGGGGCAGGTGCCACCAGGCGGGGGGCAGCTGCTGGCGGGCCGCCGCCAGGCTGGTGGCCAATGCCGATTGGAAACGCTCCGGGCCGCCGGCTGCCGCCAGGTGACTGACACCGGGTCCCTCCCCCTCGGCGAGCACCTGGAAAGCCCCCGCCGAAACAGGCTCATGCAGGCGAGGGGCACCAGGCGCCTGGGCCCAGGCCAGCAGGCAACGGGTATGGGTCTGGCCGGCATCAAAGCCCGCCAGCAGACGTCGTTCCCCTGCCGGGGCCTCGGCTGGGCTTGGCATGGGGCTAGGGGGCCTCGCTGGCTGGGTCGACCTGGGGGTCGGCGGCGCTGGGGACGCCGTTGCCGCTCACCGCCAGGGTGGCCAGGCAAAACCAGCCGGTAAGTTGCACCTCCGGGCGGAAGAAAATCGTGTCGGTGGCACCCTGCACGCCCAGGCCCACGATCGCGGCCACGGCCGCCAGGGCCGGCAGGGCGAAGGGGCTTTCGCCCTTGAGCTGGCTCCAGCCGCTGCGCAGGCTGGCCAAAAGCAGCCCCAGGCCCGCCAAGAGCCCTGGCACCCCGCCCTCCACCAGCAATTCCAAGGGCACCGAATAGGCGCTCAGGGCATTGAAACGGGGCTGCTGATAGAGCGGATAGATCAGGTTGAAGGCGGTGTTGCCCGGGCCAATGCCCAGCCAGGGCCGGTCCTGGATCATCGAGAGCGCCGCCATCCAAACATTGATCCGGAAGTTGTTGGAGCTGTCCTCCCGGCCGGCCACCAGGCTCATGGCCCGGATGCGTAGGGGTTCGATCTGGGTCACGGCCACGACCAGCACCGCAGCGGCCCCGGCCACCAGGAGCAAGGGGAAGAGGCGGCGCCAGAGCACGGGCCAATGGCGGGTCTGGCGCAGCACCAGCAGCAGACCGATTGAGCCCAGGCCCGCCACCAGGCCCAGCCAGCCGCCGCGGCTGTAGCTGAGGACCAGGGCAGCGCTGCCCAGAACGAGGGCGCTGAGGGCGTAGAGCCGCTCGGCCCAGCCGCGCCAGCGCAGAAAGGCCACCACCGCCAGGGGCAGGATCGGCAGCAGGTAGCCAGCTAGCAGGTTGGGGTTGTCCAGGGGGCCGTAGACCCGGATCGTGCCGTCGGCCACGGAGTTGGGGTCGGCCCAGCGGGCCAGTTCGCTGGTGTCGCCATAGAGCTGGCGGATGGCGATCACGGCGCTGGCCAGTTCCCCGGCCAGCAGGGCCGCCACGATGCGATCCCACCAGCGGGGTGCCTCGGCCAGCAGCTCGCGCATCAGGGCGTAGACCCCGAGATAGCTGAGCAATTTGAACAGGCCATGGAGGGCCGCCTTAGGCACGGGGGAAAAGCCGGTGGCGACCAAGGCCACGGCCAGGGCCACCAGGATCCAGACGCTGATCGGGCTCAGCCGGCCGCTGCTGGGGCGCGTTAGGGCGATCACGAGCCAGAGCAGGCCACACGAGAGGATCAAAAGGCTGAGGCCGCCTCGGGTGACCAGGGGCAGGCCAGCCATCAGGGCGCAGAGCACCAGGCCCGCCAGGCTGGTCAGCCGACTTGCCAGTGGTCCATCGCTGCCGCGCGTCAGCAGGCCCTGCCAGCGCAGCAGCCAGGGGGTAGGGGCGGGAGCGGGGGTCATGGGCTGCCGGGCGTTGCGGCCGGCTCGGGCGCCGGGGTCGTGGCCGGATTATCGACGCCCTCGGCCCCGTCTTCCAGGCTCTGGGGGCTGGGCACGGGCGCTTCGTTGCGCAGGTAAAGGACCCGGTAGACCGGCAGCCCCTGGCCCATCACCAGGCGTTCCCGTTCGGTGGCCACCGGTAGGGGGTTGGCCTGCCGCCAGGGCCGGGCGTCCGCCTCGGGCCTGGCAAAGCAACCGCTGGCTTCCACCACGGCCACCATCGGCTCAATCACGGCCAGCACGTCGCTTTGCAGAAACAGCTCGCGCCCGGGGGCCAGGGCGCCGGCCAGGCTGCAGAGCAGGGCCGGTTGCAGCACCCGCCGTTTGTGGTGTTTGAGCTTGAACCAGGGGTCGGGGAACTGGATGGTCACCCGCTCGAGCAGTCCTGCCGGTAGGGCGGCCAACCAGGTTTCCAGGCTGATGTTGGCGTTGCAAAAAAGGTAGTGGAGGTTGGTCAACGCCAGCCGCTGGCGATCGGCTTCGGCGGCATCCACCAGCGGCCGGCGGATCTCCACGCCCAGATGGTTGCTGCCTGCTTGCTGCTGGGCTAGGGCCAGCAGGAAGCGGCCGCGGGCGCAGCCGATGTCGAGCTGGATGGGCTGAGCTGGGTTGGCGAACAGTTCGCCGGGGGGGGGCAGGGACCGCTCCAGCTGGAAAAAGCGGCTGAGCGGATTGACGTGCTGACGAACCATGCCGGCTCAGGCAGGCGGATCGGAGGAGGTCCCAGCATCGCTTGCCCCTGGAGCCGGGCTGGGCACCAGGAAGCCCCAGCTGGCCGTGTAGCCATGGAGATGGGTGGTGCCGGCCACCGGGCCGATCTCGCCGTTGCAGAAGGCGCCGCTGATGGGCACGGCTGGAAACAGCCCCTGGCAGATGCCCACATCGCCATCCGGGACTCCGTAGAGGCCCTTGCCTCGGCCGAGGCAGGCGAACAGCAGGGCCGCCAGGGGCTCGGGCCCGGCCAGGCTTTGGCGCTCCAGCAATTGGCGCAGCTCCTGGCGGGAGGTGGCGGCATCGCGCAACTGGAATTGCACCTGCTGGCCCAGCCGCAGCCGCTCGGCTACGGCGATGGCGCCGTTGCGGGGATCCACCCCCAGCAGGTTGCGCACTAGGAAGGCCGAAGGTTCGGAGCCGCTGAGCTGGACATTGCTGCGGCCCACCCCAAGGAAGAGGGAATGGCGCACCAGCTCCCGCTCGGCCGGGCTGAGGGTTTCGAGGATGGTCTGGAGGCAGGCCACGGGCGTGGCTTTTTTACTGCCGTCCGTCAATTCCAGAATCACGTTGCGCTCGGAGCGCTCGACCGCAAACACCGGGCCAATCGGCCGGCAGCCCTGGGCGACCACCGGATCGAGCCGCCAGCTGCCGCCGATCAGGCAGCCCACGGCCCCCTCCACCACCTGGTCATCGAAGAGTAGGGAGCCGCCGCTGGCGCTATGGGGGCTGGCAATGCCGCCCAGCTTGTCCACCTGGGGATAGGCGTAGTCCAGGCCGCTGATCAGGTCATTGATGTTGGGGCAGCCCGGGTCGATGAACAGCAGCATCGATGCGGCCAGGGCCGGGTCGGCCCCGACCCAGTCCAGCCAGGGCTGGGCCGAGCCATCAAGATCGGGCAGTTGCTTGGCATCGAGCAGGAAGGGCTGCAGCTCGGCGCCGGGGATTCGCAGCAGGGTCACGGCCAGGGCCGCCTGCTGTTCGATTTCGTGGGGGCTGCCATCGGCGCCGGTGCCCACCACGCCACCGCCGACGCAGCCGATCCAGTGGCGCGCCTTCAGGCTCTGGCGCAGCAGCGGCAGCAACCGGGGCAGGTCACTGGCGTAGGCGGTGGAGCAGAAGACCAGGGCCAGATCCGCCTCGCTGCCGCCGCCACCGCCAGCCCAGCCGCCCGCTCCGGCGCCGGAGCGGAGCTCGCGACTCACCTCGGCGGCTGCCCCCTCGAGGGACACATTGTGGGAAAGGGCCGTGCGGCAACTGGCCGTCGGGGCTGCCCGCCGCAGCCACTGGTCGGGCCGCCAGGTGCCACCAGCCAGGGAAAAGCTTGGTTTGGATCGGGAGGCTTCGGGCTGGCCCACTGGGAGCCCGCCAGGCCCAGAACCGTCAGACAACATTTCACCCGGCGGTCGCCCGCCCGGCAGGACCTTGCCAAGGAGGAGTCTTCCGGGCAGCCAGGGGAAGGGGGAGGGGCCAGCCATGGCCGGACCCTACTGCTGCCAAGGGATGCTCAGGGCCACGGATAATGGCGGAACCCCGACCCCCGTCCGTGCAGGATTTGCTCTATCGCAGCCTGGTGTGGCTGGACTATCGCCTGGCGGCGATGTTCAGCTTCGGCTTGCCCCTGGTGTTGTTGATCTGGGCCGCGCTCCGGCGCGATGGTGCGATGGTGCGGTTGCTCACCATTTACTGGAAGGTGGCGAGCCTGCTGGTGATCACAGCCCTGCTGTTCACCGATGGGCGCCCCCTGGGCTATCTGCTGGCGGGAGCGGCCCAGCTGCTGGTGGTGGCGTCGTTGTGGTTCTGGGTTGATCTCAATGAGGAGCTGGCCGACCAGCCCCCCTGGCGGCCCCTGGCCTTCACCCTGAGGGCCTGGCGATGGGGGACCACCGCCTTGGGTCTGCTGGGGGCTGGCCTCAGTGCCACGGCCTTCGGCTGCTTTTCGGGGTCCGTCACCCGGCCCTTTTGTGCTGTCTGGCTGGAGGCGCCCCGGGGCCTCAACCTGCATGTCGACCGGCTCTTCTCGTTCCTGTTTGGCGGCGCCTGGACCAATGCCATCGCGGCCTTTGTGGGCTATCTAGCCCTGGTGGGCTTTGTGGTGGGCTTCCTGCAGTGGCTACTGGTGCGCCTGCCCAAGCAGGGTCGGGTGGCGGGCGGATTCTGAACCCCATGGCTGCTATGGCCGTGGCCGCCCTGCTTGCGGCCCTTGAAGCGATCAGCCGCGACCGGCCCGATCGGGTGCTGCGTCTCACGGGCGAGCTGCCCAGCCCTGAGGGGTCTGGCCTAGGGCCCGAGCGGCTAGTCGAGCCCTTTGAACTGCTGATCTTCCGGGGTTTCTCCAGCAGCCTCAGCCACCCCACCGGCTTTGATCCCGACCAGCCGGCCCTGCCGGCCACGGCAAAGATTGGGGCCGCCGAATTGCTGCTCGGCCCCCTCAAACCCAGCCAGGAGCATCGGCTGGCTGGCCCGGTGGCGGTGGAGCACTTCCTCGATCCCGTCGCCTGGCTGTGAGGTCGGGTTGGGCAGCAGGGGGACAGCACCCCGCCGATGCCATCCCTTGGCTTCAGCCCTCCAGGGTGCTGCGGCATCGGCCGCAGATCTGGCCGGCCGCCGTGGCGCTGAGCTGGTGCTCGGCCACATCGCTTTCGTAGTGCCAGCAGCGCTCACATTTGCTGCCTTCGGCCCGGGCAATGCGCACGGTCACGCCGTTGTCGCTGGCCTCGGCCAGCAGGGCTTCTGGAGCCTGGCCGCCGAACTGCACCGCTGAGACCAGCAGCCAGTCGGCCAGGTTGTCGACGCTGGCGTGGGGGCTGGCCTCCAGCAGGGCCAGGGCCTGCCGCAGGGCGGCCGTGCCTTCGCCCGGGGCGAGCTCCAGCTGCACCTGGGCTTCCAGGGAGGCACCGATGCCGGCCGCCTTGCCGCCCTGCTTGCGGCAGGCCTCCAGCTGGCGATTCACCTGGGCCCGCAGGGCGAGGATTTCGCCCAGGGGAGCCTCCAGGCTGGTGTCGCGCCAGCTGCTTGGCACGGTGGGCCAGCCCCGCTCAAATACCGAGGCTTCGGCCACCGGATAGGGCAGGTTCTGCCAGATGTCTTCCGCCATGTGACACAACACCGGCGCGATCAGCCCAGCTAACCGCTCCACCACCAGGGCCAGCACGGTTTGGCAGCTGCGGCGCCGCAAGGAGCCGGCGGCGCTCACATAGAGGCGATCTTTGGCGATATCGAGATACACATTCGAGAGATCCACCACGCAGAAGTTCTGCAGGGCCTGGAAGAAGCGATAGAACTCATAACTCTCGAAATCGGCCTGCACCCCATCGATCAGGGCGGCGGTGCGCTGCAGCATCCAGCGATCGAGCAGGGGCAGCTCCTCGATCGCAATGGCATGGCCCCCCTCCGCCTGGGGCCGGGGATCGAAATCGTGCAGGTTGCCGAGCAGGTAGCGGGCCGTGTTGCGCACCTTGCGGTACACATCGGCCAGCTGTTTGACGATCCCGGGGCCCAGGGGCACATCGGCGGAATAGTCCACCGAGCTCACCCACAGACGCAACACATCGGCGCCGTAGGCCGGCTCCTGTTTTTCATTGTTGCCGCCCTCCACCAGGATCGCCGGATCCACCACATTGCCCAGGGACTTACTCATCTTGCGGCCCTTTTCATCGAGCACGAAGCCGTGGGTGAGCACCCGCTTGTAGGGGGCCTGGCCATGGACCGCCACCGAGGTGAGCAGGCTGCTCTGGAACCAGCCCCGGTGTTGGTCGGAGCCTTCCAGGTAGAGATCGGCCGGATAGGCAGCCCGGGCGATGTTGCTGGCGCTGGTGCCCACGTTGGCAGCGGCCAAGCCCCCCAGCACCCCCGCCCAGGAGGAGCCGGAGTCGAACCACACATCCATGGTGTCGGTGCCCTTGCGCCACAGGTGGGCCTGGTCGGCGTAAGCGGGCGGCAGCAGGCCGGCCTCCTCCCGTTGCCACCACACATCGGAGCCCTGTTCAGCAATCAGGGCCTGGATATGGGCGAGGGTGTCGGCGTTAACGAGCACCTCGCTGGTTTCGCGGTGATAAAAGACCGGGATCGGCACCCCCCAGGTGCGCTGGCGTGAGATGCACCAGTCGCCGCGATCGCGCACCATCGCCTCGATCCGGTTCTGGCCGCTTTCCGGGGTCCAGGTGACGGCATCAATCGCGGCCAGGGCCTGGGAGCGGAAGCCCTCCACGGAGGCAAACCACTGCTCAGTGGCCCGGAAAATCGTCGGTTTTTTGGTGCGCCAGTCGTAGGGATAGCGGTGGGCGTAGCGCTGTTCAGCTAGCAGGGCGCCTGCCTCTTGGAGGGCGGCGATGATCGCCCCGTTGGCGTCCTTCAGCACGTTGGTGCCAGCAAACGGGCCCGCTTCGGCGGTGAGGTTGCCGGCCTCATCCACAGGACAGAGCACCGGCAGGCCGTATGTCTTGCCGGTGTTGAAGTCATCGACGCCGTGGCCTGGGGCGGTGTGGACCAGCCCTGTGCCCGTTTCGGTGGTGATGTAGTCACCGCCCAGCACCACTGGGCTGCTGCGCTCGAACAGCGGGTGTTGGTAGACGATGCCTTCCAGCTCGCTGCCCTTGAGCGTCAGCAGGGGCTCCAGGCCCAGGCCCAGGCTGGTTTCCAGGCTGGCGATCAAGTCTTTGGCCACCAGCAGGTGGCTGGGGCGGGCGCTCGGGGCCGCCTCGGGCCCTTCGCCGGCTGGGGCTGCGGGTGGAACGCTGACGCGGCAGATGGCGTAGTCGAGGCTGCCGTTCACCGACACCGCCAGGTTGGCCGGCAGGGTCCAGGGGGTGGTGGTCCAGAT
>JAEMQZ010000063.1:0-2438 GCA_016463595.1 Synechococcales cyanobacterium SupBloom_Metag_052
CTCTTTTACCTGTTGCACCTTGTCGCGCAGCATCGGCATCGAGGTGGTGCGGCCACCGAAGCCGGCCAGGATGCCGATCTCCACCGGGATGCCCCAGGTGCGGGCCTTACGCAAGGCCGGCTGGTCGAGATCCCTGGTGAAACCGGGCAGGGAATAGGCGTAGTTCTGCACCACCAGCTCCTCGATCTGGCCGCCTAGGGCCCAGATCTCCCAGTCCTGGAGCCAGTTGTTGTAGGCGAAGCGAAAGGGACCCGGCGAGAGGCTCACATACACCCGGCCCTTGCCGATTTGCTTGAGGCTTTCGCGCAGTTCCGCCAGCAGGTCGCTCAGCCTGTGGCGGCGCCATTTCATCCAGGCCCGGTCCGTGTAGTTGTCCGGGGGCTGCAATCCCGTGTCCTTGGCGTAGAGCTCCCGGGTATAGGCGTCGTAGCCCAATTCCACCGGCCAGGCGAAATGGTCGTCGAGCTGGATGCCATCGACGCCACAGCGCTGCACGATTTCGCTGATCAGGCCGATGAAGCGTTGGCGCACGCCCGGGTGGGCCGGGTTGAGCCACACCCGGTCGTTGCGGCCATGCATGGTGGTGAGGCTGGTGCCATCGCGTTTTTGCAGCACCCACTCGGGGTGTTGGCGCACCACTTCGGCTTCGGCGGGCTCCATTAGGCCGTATTCAAACCAGGGGATCACCTGCAGGCCCCGCCGCTGGGCGGCCTGGGTGAGGCGGCAGATCGGATCCAGGCCGCCGTTGGCCTGGCGCAGGGCCGGCTCCATCGGCGCCCAGCGGCTGGTATGGAAGGTGGTGCCCCGGCTCCACACATTCGGGTAGAGGGTGTTGAAGCCGGCCTCCGCCAGTTCGTCCACGGCCCGATCCAGGCGGCCGGCGTCGTAGTAGAGGGGGCTGGGGCTATTGGTGAGCCACACGCCCACCCGCGGCGCTGCCCAGGCCGCCAGGGGCAGGGCCCAGGCCTGCAGTCCTAAGCCCAGCAACGCTGAGAGCGCCCCCCAGCCGGCCGTCGCCCGCCGGTGCCGACCATGGAGCAGGGGCCGACCCACGCTCAGCGAAACATTGAGCTGACCGAACTCTCCTCGTGGATGCGCCAGATCGCTTCACCGAGCATCTTGGCCACCGAGAGCACCTGCAACTGCGGAATCAGCCGCTCCGGCGCAATCGGAATGCTGTTGGTCACGATCACCGCCTCAAATAGCCCCGGCTCGGCCAGGCGCTCCAGGGCCGGCGGCGAGAACACCGGGTGGGTGGCGCAGGCGATCACCCGGCTGGCGCCGCGTTTGCGCAGCAAGCGGGCCCCCTGGGTGATCGTGCCGCCGGTGTCGATCATGTCGTCGATCAATACGGCCGTTTTGCCGGCGACATCGCCAATCACCGTGAGGCTTTCGGCCACGTTGTGGCCTGAGCGGCGCTTGTCGATGATCGCTAGGGGCGCATCGTGCATCTGCTTGGCAAAGGCCCGGGCCCGGGCCACACCGCCCACATCGGGGGACACCACCACCACTTCGCCCAGGTCGCGGGCCATCAGGTAGTCCACCAGCACGGGGGAGCCGTAGATGTGGTCGCAGGGGATGTCGAAGTAGCCCTGGATCTGGGCCGAGTGCAGGTCCATGGCCAGCACCCGGTCCACGCCGGCGGTCACCAGCAGGTTGGCCACCATCTTGGCCGTGATCGATTCGCGGCCGGCGGTTTTGCGGTCGGCGCGGGCGTAGCCGTAGTAGGGCACCACGGCCGTGATCTGGCGGGCCGAGGCGCGGCGGCAGGCATCCACCATGATCAGCAGCTCCATCACGTGGTCGTTGACCGGTGAGCAGGTGGGCTGGATCAGGAAGACATCGCAGCCCCGGATCGATTCCTGGATCTGCACGTAGAGCTCGCCGTCGGCGAAGCGCTTGATCACCCGCGGGCCATCGGGCACGCCGAGGTAATTGCCGATCTCCCGGGCCAGGGCCGGGTTGGAGGTGCCGCTAAATAGCCTGAGCCTGCGGGTGTCATGGTTGACACTCATCTGTTCAACCCGCTCGGCGGTCAGAAAACTGGTCACGGCGGGTGCTGGCGTGATCGGCTGCGTTGATCGTACGAGCCATCCGGTGCAAGTCCAATCCATCCGTTGGGGTAGTTGCAGTCCATGGCCGAGTCCAAAGCTGAGTCCAATGTCGACTCAATCGCCGATGCCCAGGCCGGCGCAGGCCCAAGGCCTGGGGTTGGCGGTCCGCCAGGCCAGGCCCGCGGCTGGGTGCTGGTGGCCCCGGCGGGGGTCCCTCCAGCGGTCCTGGCGCCCCTGGAGGCCCTGCTTCTGGCCCTCGCTCCCGCGCGCCGCTTGCTGGCTGCAGAGCTGGTTGCCGGGGCGGCGGCGGGCGATTTTGGCGCGGCCGGCTGGACCGATCGGCCGGCCCAATCGTCTCGAAAGTTTTCCGATTCGGGGCCGGCG
>JAEMQZ010000063.1:2538-9681 GCA_016463595.1 Synechococcales cyanobacterium SupBloom_Metag_052
CCCTGCTCGGCCTGATCCAGTGGGGTGGCCCCTGGCTGGCGGCCGACCGCCGCCGCGATGGCTTGCCCTGGCTGGGCTGGCTAGCCGATCCCCAGGACCCGGCCGTCTCCGAGGACCAGAATCGAGACCTGGCCTGGGAGGCCGCCGCCGATTTGGCTAGGGCCCTGCAGCTCGCGAGCCACCATCTCGACCTGGATTAACCGACCCCGGCCGGCTTAGATCTGGGGCCAGTCGCTCTGGCCAACCGGCCCGGCCAGCTGGCGCAGGGCCGGCTTGGCGCCTGCCTTGGGAGCGCTAAGCGGCGGCAGCAGCGGCAGGTTGTGGAACCGGGGCGTGCTGCCGGCCTGCAGGGCGGCGGCCACCAGGGAGAGGGCCTCGTTGGGGCTGAGGTTGGTCTCCACCTTGTCCTGCAGGGAGCGCAGCAGGTCGGGCAGTTGCGACAGCTGCCGGGGCTGGCCCATCTGCAGCAGCAGGGCCGGCAAGCTGGCTTTCAGCCGTTGGCGCCGGCCCTCCTCACTGCCATCGGCCTCGCGGAAGCGCAGCATCTGCTCCAATCCAGCTCCATCGAGCAGCTGCAGGCCCGGCTGCAGGTCGATCTGCAGCTTCTGGCTCTTGTCGGCGTAGAGCATGGTCCGCTCCGGGGCGATCTCCACCTGGCCCAGGCCATCGACCAATTGGCGCAGGGCCAGGCGCGGCACCACCAGGTAGCGGTCGGGCTGGCCCTTGGGCAGCCCCATGAGTTCTGCCGTCACCGTGGCCACCAGGGCCGCGCCGCCGCGGCGGTAGAGGCTGCCCAGGGCCACCGGCTGGGTTTCACCCGGCAGCTTGATGGCCGCCTCGATCGGCAACACCAGCACATCAAGGGGCTGCTTCGGCGCCAGTCGCACCAGCATTAAGCCATCGCTATTGGCCGCACCGGCGGGGGCGGCGCCGTTGCTGGTGGCCCCGCGCCGGTCGGCATCGGAGCCGATCACCAGCACGCTGATCGGCCGGCTGGGCAGCTCGGCCTGCAGGTCCTGGCCCGATCCCCCCTCGGCCTGGTTGGCCCGATCTCCCTGGGACCAAACCAGACCCAGCAGGCTGACGCTGGCTGCCATCGCCGCAGCCGCTAGGCCCAGCCGCCGAGCTGCCCGCAGCCGTAAGCGCCAGCCCTGGGCCGGAGCCGGTTTGGGACGGTTCCGGCGGGGGCGGCCCGCTCGGTTGGGGGATTCCCCTGGGGGGACCATGGCGGCGTTGCGCTGGGAGTGGGGCTACTTTGGCCCACCCAAATCGGTTGGCCCAGAGGCCCTGCTGCGGCAGGGCCTCCCGTCGGGTGGCGCCATGGGCCAATAGGGTGCTCTCCTGGATGTTTTAACCGGCTGGAGCCCGCCTGTGACCGCTGTCTCCAGCACGCCCGAACGGGTCCCTTTGGCCCCCCACGAGCGGGCCCGGCCCCTGGCCAAGGGCAGCGCCAAGCCCGCCAAGGACCTCTGCAGCGACTGCGGCCTCTGCGACAGCCGCTGGGTGGCCTACGTGCGCCAGGCCTGTGCCTTTTTGAACCAGCGCTTTGAGGCGATGGAAACGGCAGCCCACGGCCGCGCCCGCGACGAGGCCAACGAGGACGAGCTCTACTTCGGTGTCAGCCAGCGCATGCTCAGCGCCCGGCTGCAGCAGCCGATCGAGGGCGCCCAGTGGACCGGCATCGTCAGCCGCATCGGCGTGCGCGCCCTGGAAACCGGATTGGTCGATGCGGTGCTCTGCGTGCAGCAGAGCCCGGACGACCGCTTCACGCCCGTGCCCGTGCTGGCCCGCACCCCGGCCGAGGTGTTGGCGGCCCGGGTCAACAAGCCCACCCTTTCGCCCAATTTGGAGGTGCTCGAGCAGCTACCCGGCAGTGGCATTCGCCGGCTGCTCGCCATTGGGGTGGGCTGCCAGGTCCAGGCCCTACGGGCCGTCCAGGCCAGCCTGCCGCTCGACCAGCTCTACGTGCTGGGCCTGCCCTGCGTCGACAACGTCAGCCGCGCCGGCCTGCAGACCTTCCTGGAGAGCGCCAGCGCCTCGCCGGCCACGGTGGTGCACTACGAGTTCATGCAGGATTTCCGCATCCACTTCCGCCACAGCGACGGCCACAGCGAGACCGTGCCCTTCTTCGGCCTCGACACCCCCGCCCTCAAGGATGTGTTTGCGCCGAGCTGCCTGAGCTGTTTCGACTACGTCAATGGCGGCGCCGACCTGGTGGTGGGCTACATGGGCGCCAGCTTCGGCCGCCAGTGGCTGACGGTGCGCAACCCCCGCGGCCAGGAGCTGCTCGACCTGGTGGAGGCCGAACTCGATGTGGCTGCGGTGGAGAGCAAGGGCGATCGCCGCGCCGCCGTGCAGCAGGGCATCGGCGCCTATGACAAGGCCGTGAAATTGCCCGGCTGGCTGGCCGAGCTGGTCGGCTTCATCGTCCAGCGCGTCGGTCCCAAGGGCCTCGAATACGGCCGCTTCTCGATCGATTCCCACTTCACCCGTAATGCCATTTGGCTGCGGCGGAACCACCCTGAGAAAGCGGAGCAGCACATCCCCTCCTTCGCCAAAACGATCATCAGCCGCTATCGCCTGCCGACCCTGTGATTCCTTCCCCAACCCCAGGCCGCCGCTGCGGAGTGCTGTTGCACCCCACGGCCCTGCCCGGTACCCCGGCCTGCGGCACTTTTGGTGCGGTTGCCGCCGCCTGGATCCGGCTGCTCGCCGCCGAGGGGGTGGGGGTGTGGCAGCTGCTGCCCCTGGCCCCCACCGATGCTGGCGGCTCCCCCTACAGCTCCCCCAGCGGTTTTGCCCTCAACCCCTGGCTGCTCGATGGCCAGGCCCTGGTGGACGACGGCCTGCTGCAGGCTGATGACCTGGCGAGCCTGCCCCCGGGCCGCACCGATCGCCTCGACCTGGGTGCGGCCGCCCTGCGCTCCGACCACCTGGCCCAGCTGCTCCTAGAGCGTTGGCCCCAGCAAAGCGCCGCCCAGCAGCGGGCCTTTGCGGAGTGGTCGGCCAAGGAGGCCTTCTGGCTCACCGACCATTGCCGCTTCATGGTGCTGCGCCGCCTTCAGGGCCAGAAACCCTGGTGGCAATGGCCCAAACCCCTGGCCCGCCGCCAGGCCCGGGCCCTGGCCGAGCTCGAGCGCGACCAGGGCGATGCCCTGTTGCAGGAGGCCCTGGTGCAATGGCAGTTGCAGGTCCAGTGGCTGCGGCTGCTGGCGTTAGCCCGCAGCCTGGGGGTGGAGATCCTGGGCGATCTGCCCTTCTATGTGGCCCACGACAGCGCCGATGTTTGGAGCCATCGCCGCCTGTTTTCGCTGGGCTCGCGCGGCTCCCTGCGCTCCCAGAGCGGCGTGCCGCCCGATTATTTCTCTAAAACCGGCCAGCTCTGGGGCACGCCTGTGTACCGCTGGTTTTGGCACCGGATCAGCGGCTTTTCCTGGTGGCTGCAGCGGCTGCAGCGCCAGCTGGAGTTGTTCGATTGCCTGCGCCTCGACCACTTCCGCGCCCTTGATGCCAGCTGGTGTGTGCCCGGGGGTGATTCCACGGCGGAACACGGCACCTGGCGGCCCTCGCCGGGGCGGGCCCTGCTCGAGGGGCTGCGGCGGCGGGTCCGCAAGGTCGGCGCCGCTCCGGTGCTGCCCCTGGTGGCCGAAGACCTGGGCGTGATCACCCCCGGCGTTGAAGCCCTGCGCGATGACTTCCAGCTGCCGGGGATGAAGATCCTCCAGTTCGCCTTCGATGGCGATCCTGACAACGCCTACCTGCCAGGCAACTACAAGGGCACGAACTGGGTGGTGTACACCGGCACCCACGACAACGCCACCTGCCTCGGCTGGTGGGCCAGCCTCGAGGAGGAGGAACGGCGCCGGGTCGAAGCCTGCCTGGGCGAGGCGGTCCATGCCCCCGGTTGGCAACTGCTGCGCCTGGCCCTGGAGTCGCCCGCCGATCTGGCGGTGGTGCCCCTCCAAGACCTGCTCCACCTCGATGACGCCGCCCGGTTCAACACCCCGGGCACGGCCGATGGCAACTGGCAATGGCGCCTACAGGACCCCATCGCTTCGTTGCAGGGTCCCCTATTGGGCCTGGGCCAGATGGCTCGCCATTACGGCCGCGGCAGCCGCTGAGCGGGAGCCGCTGAGTTCCAGGGCTAATTAATGGGCCCGATCCGCTTCCGCCAGGGGGTCCTGGCGGCCCCACTCCTGGGATTCCACCCGGCGCCAGCGGCCCTCCGGCAGGGCGCCGAGCCGGATCGGACCAATGGCGATCCGCTCGAGGTCCAGCACCGGATGGCCTAGGGCCACGGCGGTGCGGCGGATCTGGCGGTTGCGGCCCTCACGCATCACCAGCTCCAGCAGGGTCGAGGGCCGACCCGCCCAGGGCCCCTGCTGGAGCCGGCGCAGCTGCACCGGCGCCGAGGGCTCGCCATCAAGGGGCAGGCCCCGCCGCCACTGCTCGAGCATTCGGTCCTCCGGATCGCCTGCCACCCGCACCCGGTAGGTCTTGCGGTGGCCAAAGCGCGGATGGGTGAGGCGCAGGGTCAGGGCGCCCTGGTTGGTGAGCAGCAGGGCACCGCGGCTTTCCTGGTCGAGCCGGCCGACGGGGTGGAGTCCCTGGCCTTGGGCCAGCTCGCCCGGCAGCAGGTCCAAGACGGTGGCACGCCCCTCGGGGTCGCTGCAGCTGCACAGCACCCCGGCCGGTTTGTTGAGCAGGATCAACAGCGGTGCGCAGGTGGCCGCGATCGGCTGGCCGTCCAGGCTGATCTGGTCCCGCTGGGGATCGGCCTTCTCCCCCAGCTGGGCCACCTGGCCATTGACCCGGATCCGGCCATCCCGCAGCCAGGCCTCCACCTGCCGCCTGGAGCCCAGGCCAGCCGCCGCCAATACTTTCTGCAGCCGTTGTTCTGCCATCAGCTTGCCAATCAGTCTCCCTTGGGCAAGACCAGTTCCATCACGGTGCCGCCCTGGGGATGGTTGCGGCCCTGGATGCGGCCGCCGTGGGTCACGGCGATCTGTTGCACGATCGCCAAGCCCAAGCCACTGCCAGCCCTCTGGCTGCGTACCCGCGAGGGATCGCCCCGGTAGAAGCGTTCAAACATATGGCTGCGGTCCTCGTCGCTGAGGCCCATGCCATGGTCGCGCACATCGATCAACCACCAATCGCCGCTGCTGCGCAGGCCCACCTCAATGGCGGAGCCCTCGGGGCTATAGCGCAGGGCGTTATCGAGCAGGTTGAGCAGGGCCCGGTGCAGCCTGGGCCCATCGCCCCTGGCCGGGCAGGGGGAGGGGCCGGCCAGGGCTAGGTCGATCTGGCGTTGCTCAGCGATGGGCCGCAGGCTGGCCCAGGCCGCTTCCACCAGCTCCCGCAGTTCCACCTGGTCGTAGCGGCCTTCTTCGCGGGGCAACAGATTCTCCAGGCGTGAGAGTTCCAGCAGGTCGCTGACGAGCTCCTGGAGCCGTTGCAACTCCCGTTGCAGCCGCTGCACCAGCAGGCCGTGGCGGTCCTCCACCTGGCTGGCCAGGCTCTCGCCCACCAGCAGCAGGGCCGTGAGCGGCGTTTTCAGTTCGTGGGCCACGTCACTCACCCAGCGCTCCTGCTGTTCCAGCTGGGCTTCGAGCGAGCGGCGGCTCTGCAGCAACAGGGCCACCCAGCCCTCTTCGCCCGGTAGGGCATAGGCCTCGAGGGCATCGCTATCGATCTGCCATTCCACCCGTTGGGGCCGCTCCTGGGCCTGGGCCAGCCGGGCGATCGCCCCCAGTTCAGCCACGGCCACCGCTTCGCTGAGCAGGCGACCGCGGGTGAGCTGGGTTGGGGGCAGCTTCAACAACTTTTCGGCCCGGGGGTTGATGTCATGGATGCGCAGCTCGGCATCGAGGCTGAGCCAGCCCACCGGAGCCGCCTCGATCCAGGCCTGCAGCTGGGCGGGCTTGACCCGCTGGCGGCTGGGCAAGCTGCGGCGGCGCGGTTTCGTTACGGGGCGGCCGTTGGGCTCCCGGGCCAGGACGTAGCCCAGGGCCAGGCCGATCAGAAGGGCCAGCAGTAGGGCCATGGGACTGGGAACTCAGCCAAAGCGATAGCCGAAGCCTCGCACCGTGAGGATCAACTTGGGGGCGGAGGGATCGGTCTCGATTTTTTCGCGTAACCAACGGATGTGCACATCCACGGTTTTGCTGTCGCCCATGAAGTCGATCCCCCAGATCCGTTCGAGCAACTTGTCCCGGCTCCAGACCCGCTTGGGGTTCTGCATGAACAGCTCCAGCAGCCGATATTCCTTGGGGGACAGGTTGATCTCCTGGCTGGCCCGGGTGACCCGGCATTCTTCTGGAAACAGGCGCAGATCCCCGGCCTGAAGCACGCTGGCGCCGTCATCGGTGGCCCCGCCCTTGGCCTCGCCCTGCTGGCGGCTGCGGCGTAGCAGGGAGCGGCAGCGGGCCACCAGCTCGCGCATGCCAAAGGGCTTGACCAGGTAATCGTCGGCGCCCACCTCAAGCCCCAGCACCCGGTCGGTTTCCGTGTCCCTGGCGCTCACCACCAGGATGGCAATCCCGTTTTGGCGCTGGCGCAGCTGGCGGCACAGGTCGAGACCGCCCAGCCCTGGCAACATCACATCGAGCACCAACAGATCGAACCGGGCACCGCCGTTCTCGTTTGAGCCTGGGCCGCTGCCATTGAGCAGGGCCATGGCCTCGAGACCATCGCCACAGGCTTCCACCTCAAAACCCTCCTGGCCCAAGGCCTCGGCCACCGTCTCCCGGATCGTTTCGTCGTCTTCCACCAGCAGCAGCCTCGCCGGCGCAGGGGCCTGCAAGGGGCCGGTCTCGGCGCTAAGGGTCATGGGGCCGGCGATGAAGGCGCTTCAGCCCATTCTGGCTGGGCGCCGTTCGCCCGCTCAGGCTCGACTGAGGGGTTCGAGCGAACGGCGCGAGTGCCCCCGTCCGGCTGTCCGGTAATCCCACCTCAAGCGCCGGGAAAGCGCCGGGGGGAAAGCTTAAAAAAGGTGATACCTTTACGAAACACAAAGGTTTCGTAATTCACCGGCGCCATGCTTTCCCTGTCCGTTTCCAATTCCGATTCCGCCTCGATGGCGGCCGGCAGCGACCTGGTGCGGTCCTACCTGCGGGACATCGGCCGGGTGCCATTGCTGAGCCA
>JAEMQZ010000140.1 GCA_016463595.1 Synechococcales cyanobacterium SupBloom_Metag_052
TGGCCCCGATCACCTGGCTGCGCCAGCAGGGCGCAGGTGCGGCCCCAGCCGAGGCTGGGACTGGGACTGGGACTGGGACTGGGACTGAGGCCGGGGGCGCTAGCCCTGCTGAATTGGCCCCGGCCGGCGATCCCCTGCCCATCGCGATTGCCAGCGATCAGGCCTTCCACTTTCGCTATCCCGAGGCAGCCGAACTACTGGAAGCCGAGGGGCTGGCGGTGCGAACCTGGTCCCCCCTAGCCGATGAGCCCCTGCCTGCGGGCTGCCGGGCCCTGGTGCTGCCAGGCGGCTACCCGGAACTGCATGGGGCCCAACTGGCCCACAGCCTGCGCAGCCTCGGGGAGCTGCGCCGAGCTGCCGCCGTGGGCCTGCCGATCTACGCGGAATGCGGGGGCCTGCTTCTCCTCGGCCAGGAGCTGGTCGATCCGGCCGGCCAGGCCCACTCCTTGGCCGGGATCCTGCCCTTCCGGGCCCGGCGCGGCAGCCTCAGCCTGGGCTACCGCCAGACGGTCGCCCAAGGGGACGGGCTGGTGGTGCGCCGCGGTGAGACCTGGCAAGGGCATGAGTTCCATCGCTGGCAGCTGGAGCCCTTGTCACAACCTGCAACAGCCTTGTGCGGGTCCCAGCCCCTGTGGCAGCTTGACGGCTGGGGTCATCCCGCGAGGATCGAAGGATGGAGCACAGCGACTCTGCACGCCAGCTGGGTGCACCTTCATTGGGCTGGATGTTCGATGATCCCTCGCCGGCTGCGCAACGCAGCCGCGCAAACCTCCGCCGCGACTGGCACCACGTGGAGCGGGGCGAACCCCGCTCGCCCACCGTCCTCGAGCGCTGGAGCCTGAAGGTGCGCGGCCAGGTGCAAGGGGTGGGCTATCGGGCCGCCTGTAACCGCCGGGCCCGGGAATTGGGCTTGAGCGGCTGGGTGCGCAACTGCGCCGACGGCTCGGTGGCCATCGAGGCGGAAGGGCCGATCAACCAACTCAACGAACTGCGCCTCTGGTGCGAGAGGGGTCCCAGTGGGGCCCAGGTGCAGGGGGTGACCTCCAGCCTGCTCTCCCCCTGCCGGGATGATTGGTTCGAAGTGCGCCCCTGAGCCGCCCCCTGCTCAGGGGCCTGACAAACCACCGCTGGCTAACCCCCTTTGGACACCCCTGAACTCTGGCTGCTGCGCCATGGGGCGACCGCATGGTCCCGCAATGGCCGCCATACCGGCAGCAGCGACCTTCCCCTCTTGCCGGAGGGGGACGACCAGGCCCGCCGCCTGGCCCCTGCCCTGGCCCATCGCCCCTTTGCCGCCGTGCTGACCAGCCCGTTGCAGCGGGCCCGCCGCACCTGCGACCTGGCCGGGCTCGGGGCCCAGGCCAGCCCCTGCGCGGACCTACGCGAGTGGGATTACGGCGCCTACGAAGGCCTCACCACCGCCGAAATCCGCCAAACAGTGCCGGCCTGGACGGTCTGGAGCCACGGATGCCCCCAGGGGGACACGGCCGAAACCGTGCAAGCCCGTTGTGACGCAGTGATTGGCCAGGCCCTGGCAGCGGCGGGCGACCGGGGGCCCGTGGCCCTTTTTGCCCATGGCCACATCCTGCGGGCCCTGGCCGCCACCTGGCTGGGCCTGGGCGCCAGCGCCGGCCGCCTGCTGGCCCTTGGCACCGCCACGATCAGCGTGCTCGGCTATGAGCGTGAGACCCGGGTGATCCAGCACTGGAATAGCCCCGCCAGCGGCTGGCGGACCGGCGATTAGCTGGCCGGCAGGGGGGCCGACCCAGCCGCTTGCTTAGAACCTTTGACAACCCCTGATCGAACCATGACCGGACCATGACCTCCGTTGCAACCCTCGGGGCCGAGCTTGTCGCCTACGCCGCTGCCGTCAGCCTTAGTCCGATCCACATCGGCCTGCTGCTGTTGATGTTGCTGGGCCCCAGCCCGATCCAGCGGGGCAGCTGGTTCGTGCTCAGTTGGATGGTCACCATTGGCGGGGTGGTGGTTGTGTTGCTCACCGTGGGCCACAGCCTGCTGCTGACCATGGACCAGGGCAGCGCCCACCGCACCGGGCTTGACCTGCTGGCCGCCGGGGCGCTCCTCGCCCTGGGGATTAAGGAACTGCTTGAACGGCGACAGGAGGGGGACGAACCGCCCGGTTGGACGCGCCAGTTGAATCGCTTCAGCGCCTTGCCCCTACCCCTGCTGATTGCCGCGGGAGTTGGGATCGAACTGGCCAGCCCCGATGACCTCTTCCTGTTCGCCAAAAGCGCAGGGGCAATCCTGGCGGCTGGGCTCAGCACCCGGGGGGAACTGGCCTGGGCGGCGGGCTTCACCCTGGTGGCCAGCCTGGCCCTGCTCCTGCCCCTGGGGGCCGTGGCGATCCGCCGCGACCGGGTGCTCC
>JAEMQZ010000141.1 GCA_016463595.1 Synechococcales cyanobacterium SupBloom_Metag_052
ACTGGGGGCTGGGGGCACGGGCGCCATCATGGGAACGGGCAGAGGGGGCATTGTGATCCAGGGCGAGGAACCGGCCGCAGGCGTGCTCTACCTGGTGGGCACGCCGATCGGCAACACCGGCGACCTGTCGCCCCGGGCCCGCAAGGTGCTGGAGGGGGCCCATCGCATCGCCTGCGAGGACACCCGGCGCAGCGGCCTGTTACTGGCGGGCCTGGGCATCAAAAGCAGGCTGATGAGCTTCCACCAGCACAACCAACTCGGCCGGATCCCCCAGTTGCTGGAGGCCCTCGAGGCCGGTGAAGCGGTGGCGGTGATCAGTGATGCGGGCCTGCCGGGCATCTCCGATCCGGGCGAGGCCCTGGTGGCGGCCGCCCGGGCCGCCGGCCGCACGGTGATTTGCATTCCCGGCCCCTGCGCCGTGACCACGGCCCTGGTGAGTAGCGGCCTGCCTAGTGGCCGCTTCTGTTTTGAGGGCTTCCTGCCGCCCAAGGGTCAGCAGCGCCGGGCCCGGCTGCGCCAGCTCGCCAGCGAAGAGCGCACCCTGGTGCTGTTTGAGGCGCCCCACCGCCTGGTGGACCTGCTGGAGGATGTGCTCGCCGAACTGGGCGATCGGCCCCTGCAGGTGGCCCGGGAACTGACCAAACGCCATGAGCAGCAGGTGGGGCCCACCGTGGGCGCCGCCCTGGAGCATTTCCGCCAGATCGCCCCGATTGGCGAATGCACCGTGGTGCTCGGGGGCGCTGCCGAGGCCCTGGTCAACCGTCCTGATGACGCCAGCCTCCGGCGCGAGCTGGACCAGCGGGTCGCCTCAGGCCTGAGTAGCAGTGATGCGGCCCGCCAGTTAGCCGTGGAAACCGGGATCTCCCGCCGGGAGCTCTACGCTCTGCTGCATCAACCGGGCCCGAGCTGATGTTGCTGCGCCTGCGCCTGCTGGTGACCTGCCTGGGGGGAGGGGCCTTGCTGCTGCTGTTGCTGTGCTTGGGGGCCCAGAACCTCAACACCCGGGTGAGTCTCAAGCTGGGGGTGGGACGCACCCCCGAGCTACCCAGTGGTTTCCTTGTGGGCGTGGCCCTGGTGATCGGCGTGATCAGCGGCGGCAGTGCCACCGCCCTACTGCTGCCCCGGGGCGATCAGCTACCGGGCAGGGAATAGAGGGCCCCCTCCACCACCAGGCGGGTCACCCCCTGGGAGAGCAGGTAGGGGGCGGTGCGTGCCAGTACGCCACTGTCGGGCACCTTGATGACCCGCTGGTTGCGGCCGCAGTAGCGCTTGGCCTGGCGGGGGTTGGCATACACCACTAGGGCCTGGCGGTCGCCCTCCCCATCGGGCAGGGCGCCCAGTTCGGGCAGGTCCCGCAGGGGCTTGATGTCGAGCTCCACGGTCTTGTCCACCAGCATGTAGACGCTGGCGGGCAGGTCAGCTGGCTCCAGGGGCTGCACGGTCAGGCTGGGGCGATCCTCGATCGCCTGGCCGAGGGGCAACACCACAAAGGTTTGGCCGTCGCCAGGGTCCCCGTAGCTGCCGAGGAAGCTGTCACTGTCCTCGTCCCCGTCGTCGCTGTCATCACCAGCCTCTTCGGCAAAGTCATCGGCATCCTCGAGCGCAAGCGCGGCATGGCCTTGCTCGCCATCGAGGGGATCCTGGGGATCGTCCCCAGGATCAGGGGCCCCCAAGCCAGGGGCGTTGGCCTGGCCAACCCCATCCAGCTGTTGGCGTACCCAGGTGCCGAATTGGGGCTGGTCTTCTGACAACCCGGGCTCTGCCTTGGCGGCTTCAGCGGTCAGCTCGGTGGATGTCGCACCCAGGTCCTGGTCGGGGCCGCTCAGGCGAGCGCCCGTCGCTGTCTCGGCGCTGGGGCTGGTGGCAAGTGCTTCCGTTGCTCCGGATTCTGCTTCGCACAGGGGAAGCTGCAGGCTTGAGCCTCCGGTGGGCGGCGTTGAGCGGGCCCGTTGTTGCTTTAGTGCCTCGTACTCCTCGGGATCTAGGGCAGTCCGCACCACCCGGCTGACCGTGTTGGCACTGCAGCCAAAGGCTTCGGCCAGGGCCCCAGACGCTTCGCCGCCCCGGAAGCGAGCCACGAGCTCCTGTTTCTGGCTGTCGCTGAGCCGGGTGGCCGCCATGACAAGAACGCTCTCCAACAATTGATCCTAGGCACCGGTCTGCTGGTAAGGCCTTTCTGGGGCAGGCTTTCGGTTCCGGGGCAGGGCGCTCCATCGCCTTGTTGGGCCCCAGACCCCCCCGGGCTGCCGGTCTCGGGGCCCATGGGATTGGGCCTGTCACAATGGTTCTGGCCCGTTTATGGGTCACCCGCTCCCTTAGCTCAGTTGGATAGAGCAGCTGCCTTCTAAGCAGCCGGTCGTGTGTTCGAATCACACAGGGGGCGT
>JAEMQZ010000142.1 GCA_016463595.1 Synechococcales cyanobacterium SupBloom_Metag_052
CCATCGCCGTGCCCACCCCCCGCGCCGATGCCAGCGGTGGCTCAGGCGGCCCAAACCCCCAGGTCAGCTACGACCCGGGAGCTGACCTCCGCGCCCTGTTGCTCCAGCCTTGGGTGTTGGTGGGCCGTCTGATCTCGATCAGCTGGCAGCTGCTGGCCCTGGTGGTGGTGTTAGCCGTGCGGGGCAACAGCAGCGATCCGGCCGAGCAGCAGCGCCTGGGCAAGCGCATCCTCACCACCCTCACCAACCTGGGGCCCTGCTTCATCAAGGTGGGCCAGGCCCTCTCGACCCGGCCCGACCTGGTACGGCGCGACTGGCTCGACCAGCTCACCCAGCTGCAGGACAACCTGCCCCCCTTCGACCACCGCATTGCCCTGGCCACGATCGAGGCTGAGTTGGGCGCCCCGGTCGAGCAGCTATTTGAAGACTTCCCCACGGCGCCAATGGCGGCCGCCAGTCTGGGCCAGGTCTATCGGGCCCGCCCCTATGGCGGCACCTGGGTGGCCGTGAAGGTGCAAAGGCCAGACCTGGAGCGGATCCTGCGCCGGGACCTGGTGATCATCCGCCTGCTGGCGGTGACCACGGCGCCATTGCTGCCCTTGAACCTGGGCTTTGGCTTGGGCGAGATCATCGATGAATTCGGCCGCAGCCTGTTCGAGGAAATCGACTACCGCCAGGAGGCGGCCAACGCCGAGCGGTTTGCGGCCCTGTTTGCCGACAACCCGGCGGTGATCGTGCCCCGGGTCGATCGGCTGCTCTCGGCCCGGCGGGTGTTGACCACCACCTGGATCAACGGCACCAAGCTGCAGAACCGGCAGGAGCTGCTGGCCCAACGGCTCGATCCCAGCTCCCTAATCCGCACCGGCGTGATCGCCGGCCTACAGCAACTGCTCGAATTCGGCTATTTCCATGCCGATCCCCATCCGGGCAACCTGTTTGCCCTGCCAGGCAAAACCGGGGCCCTGGGCCACCTGGCCTACGTGGATTTCGGCATGATGGATTCCATCAACGACTTCGACCGGCTCACCCTCACCGGGGCAGTAGTTCACCTGATCAACCGGGATTTCGCCGGGCTAGCCCAGGACTTCGTGGCCCTCGGCTTTTTAAATTCAAAAACCGATCTGAAGGCAATCATTCCTGCCCTGGAGCAGGTGCTGGGCGGCGCCCTGGGTGACAGCGTCGGCTCCTTCAACTTCAAGGCGATCACCGATCGCTTCTCCGAGTTGATGTATGCCTATCCCTTCCGGGTGCCGGCCCGCTTTGCCCTGATCATCCGGGCCGTGGTGAGCCAGGAGGGCTTGGCCCTGCGGCTCGATCCAAGCTTCCGCATCATCGGTGTCGCCTATCCCTACGTGGCCCGGCGGTTGCTGGCGGGGGACACGGCCGAGATGCGCGACAAACTGCTGGATGTGCTGTTCGATCGCCACGGCCGGCTCCAAATTGAGCGGCTTGAAAACCTCTTGGCGGTGGTTGGCAAGGACGACTCCAGCCCGGATCTGCTGCCGGTGGCAGGGGCTGGGTTGAAGTTGCTGCTCGGGCCGGAAGGCAGCAGCCTGCGCCAACGGCTGCTACTCACCCTGGTGGAGAACGACCATCTCCACACCGATGATTTGCGCGCCCTGGTTGCCCTAATGGGCCGCACCTTCTCCCCGCGCAAGCTGGCCGGTGGCCTGCTGGCCAAGCTCAACCCACTCGCTGCCGCGTTCTAGGGTCTGCCCCTTACGTCTAGCTCTTACTCCCTGAAAGCTCCCAGCCCATGGATCAATCCTCCCAGGACTTTTTGCTCGAGCTGGTGGGCTACGGCCAGCCGCCCTACTTTGTGGCCCTCGCCGGCCTGCTGATTGCAGCCGCCTGCGGACTCACCTTTGCCAAGGTGATCGAAAACCGCCTAGAGGGCTGGAAACAGGACCGGCTGGCCCTGCTGCCCTTGAGCCGGATCGAAACGGTGACTCCCGCCATCGGCATTGTGCTGGGCATCAGCCTGTTCATCGGCAGCTTCTTGCAGGTGTTTGGCTTTGCCAGCGGCACCTCCCTGCTGGTGTCGTTCCTTCTCTCCATACTCACCACCGGCGCCCTCTGGGTCCAGCTGGTGCGGCTGATGGAACAGGTCGAAAAGGGAACCTTTAAGGCGGTGGACTTCGATAATTTCGACGAATTCTTTTAAGCAAGCTTCAAAATAGTCAGCCCACTGAGCCAACCGCAACTATTATTCATCCAGCCAGGTAAACCTGAAGATCGCTGGAACTGTTGCGGATCGCCTCGAGGGCAGAACGCTCCAGGTTGCGGGTGCGATCTCGGCTCATGCCTAAGTCGCGGGAAATCGAGCTCAGGCTCATCGGTTCATCCACATCAATCCCGTAGCGCATCTTCAGCACCCGCCCCT
>JAEMQZ010000012.1 GCA_016463595.1 Synechococcales cyanobacterium SupBloom_Metag_052
TGATCCTGCACGCCGAGCACAGCCTCAACGCCAGCACCTTCAGCGCCCGGGTCACAGCCAGCACGCTCACCGATCCCTATGCGGTGGTGGCCTCGGCTGTCGGCACCCTGGCGGGCCCCCTCCATGGCGGCGCCAACGAGGATGTGCTCGAGATGCTCGAGCACATCGGCACGGAAGACCGGGTGGAAGCCTGGCTGGACCAGGCCATGGCCCAGAAGCAGAAGATCATGGGCTTCGGCCACCGGGAATACAAGGTCAAGGATCCCCGGGCGGTGATCCTGCAGCAGCTTGCTGAGCAGTTGTTTGACCAGTTCGGCCACGATCCGATGTACGACCTGGCCCGCAAGCTTGAGGCGGTCGCCGGCGAACGGCTGGGGCCCAAGGGCATCTATCCCAACGTTGACTTCTATTCCGGCCTGGTGTATCGCAAACTCGGCATCCCTGAGGATTTGTTCACGCCGATCTTCGCGATTGCCCGGGTGGCGGGCTGGCTAGCCCACTGGAAGGAGCAGATCGGGGCCAACCGTATCTACCGCCCCAGCCAGATCTATACCGGTCCCAGCGGCCTCACCTGGCAGCCCCTCTCCGAGCGCTGAACGCTCCGCCCATCCGAGCGTTCAGCGCTCCTTGCACCTAAGTTGCCCCCATCGCAATCGCTCCCCTCGTCGCCACCTGCATGGTGATCGCCTCCGCCTTCTCCCCGGCGTTGCCCCTGCCCCCTGCCCTGCCGGGCTTGGGAGGGGCTAGCTCCCTGGCCGTGGTCAGCCCTGGCCTTGACCTGGAATCAAGCTTCAGCAGCCTGCTCGAGGGCTTGGGTTTGACCCCGGCCGCGGCCCACCTGGTCTGGCTGCCCCTGCCGATGGTGCTGGTGCTGGTCTCCGCCGTGGTCGGGGTACTGGTCACCGTTTGGTTGGAGCGCAAAATCTCCGCCGCGGTGCAGCAACGGATCGGACCGGAATACGCCGGCGCCCTAGGGGTGCTCCAGCCCCTAGCGGACGGCCTCAAGCTCCTGTTTAAGGAGGACATCATCCCGGCCCGGGCCGATGGCCTGCTGTTCACGCTCGGGCCAATCCTGGTGGTGGTGCCGGTGATCCTGAGCTGGCTGGTGGTGCCCTTTGGTCAGAACTTGCTGATCAGCAATGTGGGCGTCGGCATTTTCCTCTGGATCGCCCTGAGCAGCCTCCAGCCCATCGGCCTGTTGATGAGTGGCTACGCCAGCAACAATAAATATTCCTTGCTTGGTGGCCTGCGGGCCGCGGCCCAGTCGATCAGCTACGAGATCCCCCTGGCCCTGTCCGTGCTGGCGGTGGTGATGATGAGCAACTCGCTCAGCACCGTTGACATCGTCAACCAGCAGACGGGAGCCGGCATCCTCAGCTGGAACATCTGGCGCCAGCCGGTGGGCTTTGTGATCTTTTGGATCTGTGCGCTGGCCGAATGCGAACGCTTGCCGTTCGATTTGCCGGAGGCCGAGGAAGAGCTGGTGGCTGGCTATCAGACCGAATACGCCGGCATGAAGTTCGCCCTTTTTTACCTGGGCAGCTACATCAACCTGGTGCTTTCGGCCCTGCTGGTCTCGGTGTTGTACTTGGGGGGCTGGGGTTTCCCGGTGCCGGTCGAATGGCTAGCCGGTGCCCTGGGCCAGTCGGTGGATGCCCCCGTGGTGCAGGTGATCACCGGCAGCCTTGGGATTGTGATGACCGTGCTCAAGGCCTACTTGCTGGTCTTTTTCGCGATCTTGCTGCGCTGGACCGTGCCCCGGGTGCGGATCGACCAGCTGCTCAACCTGGGCTGGAAATTCCTGCTGCCGATTGCCCTGGTCAACCTGCTGGTCACGGCGGCCCTGAAGCTGGCCTTTCCTGCTGTTTTCGGTGGCTAAACCCCATCCGGCAAGCCGGGCAGGCATCATGGGTCCTGTCCTAATAGGCCGCTCCAGCCCCTGGCCTGCCGATTCCAGGCCCTAGCTCCACCCCCAGCCCCCATTTGCTTTTCGGTCCATGTTCGGCTTCCTCAAGACAGTCGGCGACTACACCCGCGAGACGGTTGATGCCGCCAAGAGCCTGTCCCAGGGCCTTGGGGTCACCTTCGATCACCTGCGCCGCAGGCCGATCACGGTGCAGTATCCCTACGAAAAGCTGATCCCGTCGGAGCGCTACCGGGGCCGTATCCACTTCGAATTCGATAAGTGCATCGCCTGTGAGGTTTGTGTGCGCGTTTGCCCGATCAACCTGCCGGTGGTGGATTGGGTAATGAATAAGGCCACCAAGAAGAAGGAGTTGCGTAATTATTCCATCGATTTTGGGGCGTGTATTTTTTGCGGCAATTGCGTTGAGTATTGCCCCACCAACTGCCTCTCCATGACAGAGGAATACGAACTCTCGGCCTTCGATCGCCACAGCCTCAATTTCGACAATGTCGCCCTGGGGCGCTTGCCCACCAGCGTGACCAGCGATCCGGCTGTGATTGCCCTGAGGGAGCTGGCCTACCTGCCCGCTGGGGTGATGGATCCCCATGACCTGGATCCCAATCGGCCCCGGGCCGGCAAGCGCCCCGAGCAGGTTCTCGAGACCCTGGCCCCTGCCCCCACCTCCAAGGAGCCAGGCTGATGAGCATTGCTGATTCCACCCAGTTCCTCTGTTTCCTGGCTCTTTCGGCAGCGGTGCTGCTCGGGGCCCTGGGCGTGGTGCTGTTGCCCAACATTGTCTATTCCGCCTTTCTGCTGGGCGGTGTGTTTCTGGCTGTGGCGGGGCTCTACCTGTTGCTGAATGCCAGCTTTGTGGCGGCTGCCCAGATGATGATCTACGTCGGCGCCGTCAATGTATTGATCTTGTTTGCGATCATGCTCGTGAACAAAAAGGAAACCCTTGAGGCCATCCCCGGCCTGGGCGTACGTCGCATCCTCTCCGGTGCCGTCTGCGCTGGCCTGTTAGGCCTGCTCTTGCGGGTTGATTTCACCACCCCCTGGGCCTTGCCGGGCCCGGTCTCCATTGGTGAAGGGGCCACGATCCGGATTGGCGAGCATCTCTTCAGCGACTACCTGCTGCCCTTTGAGCTGGCCTCGGTGTTGCTGTTGATGGCCATGATCGGGGCGATCGTGTTGGCCCGGCGCGACGTCTTCAGCAGCGATGTGATCACCGGCGAAGGGGTCGACCAGGGACTGATTGAAAAGGCCCGCACGCCCCTGTTGCTTGAAAAAAATCTGCAGATCCAACCTGTCCTGGAGAAGACGCCATGAGCCTTTCGTCTTTGTTCGCGCTCACCCTGCCAACAACGGTGCCCCTGCAGGGGTTTCTTGCCGTGGCTGCCGTGCTCTTCTGCACGGGAGTTTGGGGCCTGATCAATAGCCGCAATGCGGTGCGGGTGTTGATGAGTATTGAGCTCATGCTCAATGGTGTCAATATTAATTTGATGGCTTTTTCGAGCTACCTTGATGGCCAGTTGATTCGTGGCCAGGTCTTCACCATTTTTGTGATCACGGTGGCGGCAGCGGAAGCGGCCGTGGGCCTGGCGATTCTGCTTTCGCTTTATCGCAACCGCGATACCGTCGACATGGAGCGTTTCAACCTGTTGCGCTGGTAGTTGGCCCGATCCTGCAATCAGGGGTTTTTGCCCCAAGGGTCCAAGTGCCCGGCCCAGCCTTAGCAGCCCGCCTAGTCGTTCCGTGGTCGTTATGCCCTCGCCATGCAACTGAATCGGGTCTGGCTGATTTACCGCGCCGGTAGCCAGGCGGCCCAGCGCCAGGCCAGGCGCACTGGCTCCGAGCTGCGGGCTGCGGGCTGCGAAGTGAGTGTGGCCATGAGCGGCCTGGAGGCCAACCCCTTCCCGGGCCTGCTGGCTGACCAGGGCGCCCCCCCCGACCTGGTGGTGGTGCTTGGCGGCGATGGCACCGTGCTCGGGGCCGCCCGCCACATGGCCCCCCTGCAGGTTCCCATCCTTTGCTTCAACGTTGGCGGCCACCTGGGCTTCCTCACCCACGACCGCAAATTGCTCCATAGCGGCTCCGATCAATCGGGTAGCGATGAGCTCTGGCAACGCCTGCGCGAAGACCGCTTTGCCCTGGAGCGGCGCCTGATGTTGCAGGCCCTGATCGACCGGGGCGATGGCGTGCCCCAGCCGGGCGATGGCAGCCAGGACGGGGTGCATCTGGCCTTCAATGATTTCTATTTCCGCCCCTGCCTCGATGAGGTTTCGCCCACCTGTTTGTTGGAGCTCGAGATTGATGGCGAGGTGGTGGACCAATACCGGGGCGATGGCCTGATCATCGCCACCCCCACCGGATCCACGGGCTACGCCATGGCGGCCGGGGGGCCGATCCTCCATCCCGGCATCGACGCGATTGTGGTCAATCCGATTTGCCCGATGAGCCTCTCTAGCCGGGCTGTGGTGGTGCCGCCCCGCTCGCGGCTGGGGGTTTGGCCCCTGGGCGAAAGCAACCGCCGGGTCAAGCTTTGGAAGGATGGCGCTGCAGCCACGCTGCTTGAGCCGGGGGATCGCTGTGTGATCCAGCAGGCCCGCGACCATGCCCTGATGGTGATCCTCGACCAGAGCCCCTCCTATTACCGCACCCTCACCCGCAAGCTCCATTGGGCCGGCAGCCTCACCAGTGGCGAGGCTTCACCGAATTAGGCCCCCGTCGTTCCAGGAATTAAGCCCCCTTGCCCGTGACAGCATGGTGTCCCGGATAGGGCCAGGCCATGGCGCTGGAAATTGAGCGGCGCTTCCTGGTGGCGGGGGAGGCCTGGAGGTCCCTGGTGGCCTGGAGCCAGGACCTGGAGCAGGGCTACCTGGTGGCTTCTGCAGATGGACCGACCCTGCGGGTGCGTAGCAGTCGCGCCAGCGCCAGCCAGGCGAGCTTGGCGAGCGGCGCCGAGGCTTGGCTCACCTTGAAGCTGGCGGCCACCGGCATCGCCCGCCATGAATACGAGTACGCCATCCCGGCTGGCGATGGCCTGGCCCTGCTGGGGCATTGCGGCAGCAAGCTGGTCAAACGCCGCTTTGGCCTCCACCTGCCTGGGGGCGATTGGGTCCTGGATGTGTTTGAGGCCGGCAACGCCCCCCTGGTGATTGCCGAAGTGGAATTGGAGCGGGACGACCAGCCCGTGGCCATTCCCCCCTGGTGCGTGCGCGAGATCACCGGCGAGGGGGCCTTTAGCAACGCGGCCCTGGCCAGTCACCCCTTTGACCAATGGCCAAGTCAGGAGCGGCAGCCCATCCTGCAAATCCTGGCTGTCGTTCCGTCCTGAGGAACTCCGATGGCGGCCCGGTGCGCCAGGTCCCTAAATGCCTTTGGGGGGCTCGCTTCCGGCCGCTGGCAGGGCGCAACAGTTGAAGCCATCGCGGCAAATCTTGCCGTGGTCCATGGCCCAATTGAGAAGGGCCACCCGGTTTTTGGCACCGGTTTTGTTAAACACATTGCTGACGTGGTTATCCACCGTGCGCTTGCTGATCATCAGCGTCGTGGCGATTTCTTGGTTGGTGAGGCCCTGGGCCACCCGTTCAACGATTTCCAGTTCCCGCTCCGATAGCCCCGCTCGCGGCAGGCCCAGCTCATCAAGCTCAACCATCAAACCACCGCGGCCCTTGGTAGCACTGTAGGCAGGCTGACCGGCACGTCAGCACCCTGTTAACCGATGATAGTCCGCAGTGGTGCAAGGGGTTTTGCAGCTACAACAGGTTCTGGAGGCCGGCGGCTTTGCCGTCACTGCTGAGGTGATGCCGCCCCGGGGCGGCGATCTGGCCGCCACCCTGGCCGTGGCCCGCCCCCTGCGCGGCCTTGTGCATGCGGTCAATGTCACCGATGGCAGCCGCGCTGTGATGCGCATGTGCAGCCTGGCCGTCTGTCGCCGCCTTTTGGATGAGGGCATCGAACCGGTGCTGCAGTTGGCCTGCCGCGATCGCAACCGCATCGCCCTCCAGGCCGACCTGCTCGGCGCCCATGCCCTGGGCATTCGCAATCTGCTCTGCCTCACCGGCGATCCGGTGCGGGCGGGTGACCAACCGGCCAGCCGGCCGGTGAATGAGCTGGAGGCCGTGAGGCTGTTGCAGCAGGTAACCGCCTTCAACCAGGGGCTAGATCCCGTCAGCGGCCTGCTGCCCGATGGCCCCACCAACCTCTTTCCCGGGGCGGCGGCCGATCCCCAGAGTCCCAGCTGGAGTGGCCTACAGGCCCGGATCCAACGCAAGCAGGCCGCCGGCGCCCGCTTCGTGCAAACCCAGATGGTGATGGATGCGGAGGCCCTGCGTCGCTTCGTCGGCGACCTGGCCGGGCCCCTGGGCTTGCCGGTGCTGGCGGGGGTGTTCCTGCTCAAATCGGCCCGCAATGCCCTGTTCATTAACCGGGTCGTGCCCGGGGCCCGCATTCCCCAGGCGGTGATCGATCGGCTGGCTGCCGCCAGCAATCCGGCCGATGAGGGCATCAGCATCGCGGCCGAGCAGGTGGCCTGTTATCGGGGCATTGCCCAGGGGGTGCACCTGATGGCCGTCAAGGCGGAAGAACGGATTCCGTTGATCCTGGAGCGCTCTGGCCTGGTCATCAGCCCGCGGCCCTGAACGGGCCCGGGGCTTGGCCCTTGGGGCCTGGGATCAGCTGGCGCCGGTGATGGCCAGATCGCTGCCCAGCAGCTGGGCCATCGCCTTTTGCTGGGGAGAGGGAGCCCCATGGTCGAGGCGGCGGGAATCGGTGATCAGCCAATCCAGGGCCGCCTCCTGCAGGTCGAAATGGTCGCCGTTGCGATCAACGCAGTAGCGGCCAAATACCAGTTTTTCGACCAGGCGCACCCCCGCGCCGATGCGGGAATAGTCAAAAATGATCGAGTTGTCGATCGTGGCGCCTTCGCAGATGTGGCAACTGGGGCCAATCATGGTGGGGCCGATGATTGTGGCGCCATCGTCGATCCGGGTCATGCCGCCCACATAGACGGGACCCTGGATCGTGATCTTGTCCCAATTGGCCGCCACATTGAGGCCCGTGTAGATGCCAGGGCGCACCTGCTTGCCAGGGATCTGCACCTGGCGCACTTCCCCCTGCAACACGCTGCGGATCGCCTGCCAGTAATCGGGCACCTTGCCAATATCCACCCATTCAAATTCCATCGGCAGGGCGTAGAAGGGTGCCCCCTGCTTCACCAGTAAGGGGAAAAGGTCGGAGCCAATATCGAAGGGAACACCCTCCGGGATCACATCGAGAACCTCGGGCTCGAAGATATAAATACCGGTGTTGATCATGTCGCTAGCGGCCTCTTCCACTGCCGGCTTCTCCTGGAAAGACAGCACCCGGCCTTCCGGGTCGGTCACCACAACGCCGTAGCTGCTCACCAGCTCCCGCGGCACCCGCTTGGTGATCATGCTGGCCATGGCGCCCTTGGCCTTGTGGCGGCGCACGGCTTCGGTGAGATCGAGATCGATCAGGGCATCGCCGCAGAGCACCACGAAGGTCTCATCAAAGAAGGGTTGAAAGGTTTGGATTTTCTTCAGTCCACCGGCCGATCCCAGGGCATCACCGATCAGTTGGCCGTCTTCGATACGGCCTTCAAAGCTATAGGCAATCTCCACGCCAAAACGCTGGCCGTCGCGGAAATAGTTCTCAATTTCTTCGGCCAAGTGCGACACATTCACCATGATTTCGGTGAAGCCATGCTGGCGCAGCAGTTCCAGTAGAAACTCCATCACCGGTTTCTGCAGGATCGGGATCATCGGTTTGGGGATCGTCTGCGTAATCGGACGCACACGAGTTCCCTTGCCGGCCGCCAGGATCATCGCCTTCATCGGCGCTGTCTTCCGTGGAAATGATGGGTAACCCTACGCAAGTCCATCAGGCCGCAAGGGCTGTTCTGGCCGGCGTCGCAGCTGGACCTGGCTTTTTGGCCTGGTTCTTGGCCTGGCTTGGGGCGCGGTTAGGGCCGTAGGCCCCCGGGCTAGCGCTGGGCACCAGGGGCAATTGCACGCTTTCGCCACCCTCGAGCAGCCGTTTGAGCTGCAGGGGCGCATAGAGGCCCCCGGGTTGCTCCAGTTCCACCTTTCCCTGGGAGCAGAGGAACAGCAGGGCCCAGAACACCCCCACCCGGTCGCAATCCAGGTCGGCAGGCGCCACGGCAGCCCAGGCCTCCACCAGGCCGTCGAACCCCACCCAGCTGAGGCTGGAGGGCCACTGCAGAAGGAACTGGCTCAGGGCTGCGGTGGTTTCCGGCAGCTTTTCGCGGTGGGCCAGGGCCGCCACCTGTTCGATGGCATCCCGGTCGCTGAAGCGTTTGCTGCGGGTGCGGTTGCGCTGGCGTCCTTCCTCCTGCTCCAGCCGTTCGGCGATCTCTTCAAGTTGCTGGATCAGCTCCCCCAGGGTCACGGGCCGCTGCAGGGGCGGTGGGGCGACGGGACGCCGCTGCAGATGGCGCTCGGGCCGGGCGGGCAGCTCCAGGGCCGGACTGATCAACCAGCCCTGGCCGTCGCCATCGAAGTCAAAGGGGTCTTCGAGCACGGGCTCGGGCAGCACCGTGCTCGCCTCCAGCAGTTCGGCCTTTAGTCCCACCAACACTGAGGCGGCTAGAAACGCTTCGCTGGTTTCGGCCAGATCGTGTTCATAGCTGCCGCCTTGGCGCCGGGATCCCGGCGCAACCACCAGCCTGGGTAGGGCAATGCGCGAGCGGAGTTGGTCGAGGAAGCCATCGATCACGCCAATCACATCCACATCCCAAGGGTCGATGTCACCCCGTTCAGCCGCATCCTGGAGCAGCCGGATCGCAAGCCTGGCGCCAGCTTCTGCCAATCCCTAGAGGTCCACGTCTTCGAAAAGTACCGGCTGGCGCCCTTGCTGGCCAGCCATGCCAGAGGGAAGTGACAAGTCGGGACCGTCGAGCCGGATCCGATCGGCAGGCTTGCCCGTCAGTCGGCGCTGGTTTGGGCGGAGGTTTGGCCGGCCGCGGGCAGCAGGCCCAACTGGGCATCGACGGCGGCCCGGTAGCGCTGCACGTCCTCTTCGAGCTCCTGGATCCGCACCTGCTGGGCGGCGACTTCGCCCGGGTTGCTGAGGGTTTCCACCTTTTTCACCACCCCGCTCCAGACGGCGAACACCCAGGCCGCCGTGGCGCCAAGGCCACCAACCAGCAGCAGCAGGGCGGCCAGGGGCAGGGTGGTGCTAACGCCGGGCAGGAATTTCACGGTGGTGGCCGCCGTGTTCTCCAGGGTGAACATCACCGTGGCCAGACCAAAACTGAAGATCAACAGGAAGTTCAGCTGGCGCATGGCTCAAGGCTGGGTTTGCTGACGTTGCGAGCGTAAGGACGTTGCCCCGGTTCTGGTGAAGGGGCGGGCCCTGCCGCAGAGGTTCGTTACCCGGCTAGGGCCGGGGCCTGGAGCCGGGCCTGCGGCAGCAGCTCGGCCATGGGGGAGAGGCGGATCAGGCCAGGGGTGGGGGGATGGATCACCTTGGCCATGGCCAAGGTCTCACGTTGCACCAGGGCTTCAATCGAGGCCCGGTAGCTGTCGGTGAGGATCCGGGGATAGAGGCCGATGCCGATGATTGGCACCAGCAGACAGCTAATGATGTAGATCTCGCGGGGTTCGGCGTCCACCAGTTGGTTGTGGGCGGCCAGCTCGGCGTTTTCCTTGCCGAAGAAGATTTCCCGCAGCATTGAGAGCAGGTAGACCGGGGTGAGGATCACGCCGATCGCCGCCAGCACCGACATCACAATCCGGAAGGTGAGTGAGTAGGCCTCGCTGGTGGCAAAGCCCACAAACACCATCAGCTCGGAAACAAAACCGCTCATGCCGGGCAGGGCCAGGGAGGCCAGGGAGCAGATCGTCCAGAGGGCAAACATTTTGCGCATCTTCTGGCCCACCCCACCCATCTCATCGAGCTGCAGGGTGTGGGTGCGGTCGTAGGTGGCGCCCACCAGGAAGAAGAGACTGGCGCCGATCAGGCCATGACTCACCATCTGCAACATGGCGCCGCTGGTGCCCAGGGGGCTGAAACTACCAATGCCAATCAGCACAAAGCCCATGTGGCTAATCGAGCTGTAGGCGATCTTGCGCTTGAGATTGCGCTGGGCAAAGGAGGTGAGGGCCGCATAGATGATGTTCACCACGCCCAGCACCACCAGCAAGGGGGCGAAATGGGCGTGGGCCTCCGGCAGCAGCTGCACATTGAACCGCAGCAGGGCGTAGCCGCCCA
The DNA here is from genome assembly GCA_016463595.1 of Synechococcales cyanobacterium SupBloom_Metag_052. Taxonomy (GTDB): domain Bacteria; phylum Cyanobacteriota; class Cyanobacteriia; order PCC-6307; family Cyanobiaceae; genus BAIKAL-G1. The sequence continues at coordinate 10,163 of JAEMQZ010000012.1, forward strand.
TCTTCAGCAGGATGCCTGCCAGCAACATATGCACCGGCGCCGTGGCCTCGCCATGGGCATCGGGCAGCCAGGTATGGAGGGGCACGATCGGCAACTTGACGCCAAAGGCAATCAGCAGGCCGGCATAACAGAGCATTTGGAACTTCTCGGGGAAGTCCTTGGCCATTAAGGCCGTGAATTCAAAGGTGGGGGCGCCACCGCCGTAGAAGGCCATGGCCAGGGCCGCCAGCAGGATGAAAACCGAGCCCCCGGCCGTGTAGAGGATGAACTTTGTGGCCGCGTATTGGCGTTTTTTGGCCCCCCAGATCGCCAGTAGTAGGTACACCGGCAGCAGCTCCAGCTCCCAAGCCAGGAAGAAGAGCAGCATGTCCTGCACGGCAAACACGGCGATTTGGCCGCCAGCCATGGCCAGGATCAGGAAATAAAAGAGCCTTGGTTTGAAGGTCACCGGCCAGGCCGCCAGCACCGCCAGGGCCGTGATGAAGCTGGTGAGCAGGATCAGGGGCATGGACAGGCCATCGGCGCCCACGGACCAGGCCAGGCCCAGGTTGGGTAGCCAGGACACCCGTTCGACCAGCTGCAGGCCCTCCACCGCCGGGTCGTAGCCGTTGAGGTAGCCCCCCACCGTCAGCAGGAAAGTCGCTAGGGCAATCCCTAGGGCATACCAACGGATCGTCTTGCCATCGCCCGGATCGGGGATGAAGGGGATCAGCAGGGCGGCGGCGATCGGGAACAGGATCGAGGCGCTTAGCCAGGGAAAGGCTTGCAGGCCCGAAGGCTCCAGGCCTGAGCTTTGCAGGCCCAGCACTAGGGGCGTCAGCGTCGCCAGGACCGTCGCACCCTGGGACAGGGTGAAGTCAACAAACACAGGTCAGGCTGGACGATCTGCCTGAAGTGTAGAAATCATTGACAGCGCTGGCAGAAGCCTATAGGCGAAACCACACGCGCGCTAGGCCCGTTGGCCTCAGCCCAGCACGCTGAACAGGGCCACCAGGGCGATCACACCGCCAAACACGATCAGGGCATAGAACTGGGCCCGGCCGGTTTCGAAATACTTCAGCCCTTCGCCGCTGCCCAGGGTGATCAGGCCGGTGAGGTTGACGACCCCATCGACCACCTTGGAATCGACTTCGAGCACCTGGCGGGCCAACTTGCGGCTGCCCTGGACAAACAGTTTGTCGTTGATGTCGTCCAAGTACCACTTATTGGCCAGGAAAGCATTGAGGGCCGGGAAGCGGGCCGCCACGACCTGGCCCAGGTCCACTTTGTGCAGGGCGTAGGCCGCCACAGCTAGGCCAATGCCCACCAAGGAGACGGCCACCGAGGCGCCGGCCAGGGGCAGGAACTCGCCCCAGCTGAAGTGGGCTGCCATTTCAGCGGCCTCCTCGGGATCCAGCAGGCTGGCAAAGCGGCTGTTCCAAGGGGTGCCTAACAGGCCTATGAGCACCGACGGCACCGCCAGCACCACCAACGGCATGGCCATTTGCCAGCCCGATTCGTGGGGATGGCTGGCGTGCTGGCCAGCGCCATGGCTGCCATCAACGGCAGGGGCCTTGCCGGCGGCCGCCAGCAGGGTGGCCTGGATGGCGGAATCGTTGCCGCGGAACTGGCCCTCAAAGGTGAGGAAGTAGAGGCGGAACATGTAGAAGGCGGTCATGCCGGCGGTGATGAAACCGGCCAGCCAGAGAATCGGGAAACTGCCGAAGGCCTGGCCAAGAATCTCGTCCTTGCTCCAGAAGCCGGCCAGGGGTGGGATGCCGCTGATCGCCACGCAGCCGATCAGGAAGGTGCCGGCGGTCACGGGCATGAATTTGCGCAGGCCGCCCATCAGGCGCATGTCCTGGGCCAGCACCGGTTCGTGACCCACCACCTCTTCCATGGCGTGGATCACCGAGCCCGAGCCCAGAAACAGCATCGCCTTGAAGAAGGCATGGGTAACCAGGTGGAACATGCCGGCCACTGGCGCGCCGCAACCCATGGCCAACATCATGTAGCCGAGCTGGGAAACGGTGCTGTAGGCCAGCCCCTTTTTCAGGTCCATCTGGGTGAGGGCGATCGTGGCCCCCAGCACCAGGGTGATCGTGCCAACCACGGCAATCACCAGCTGCACCTGGGGAAAGGGTGCATACACGGGCTGGAGTCGGGCCACCAAAAAGACGCCCGCCGCCACCATCGTGGCGGCATGGATCAGGGCCGAGATCGGGGTGGGGCCCTCCATGGCATCGGGCAGCCACACGTGCAGGGGGAACTGGGCCGATTTGGCCATGGGGCCCATGAACACCAGCAGGCAGAGCAGGATCGCCGCGGCGTTGGGGAGGCTGCCGCCTGCTACGGCCTCCTGCAGACGGGAGCCGATCTCCTCAAAGCCAAAACTGCCCGTGGCCCAGAACAGCCCCAGGATCCCCAGCAGCAGGCCGAAGTCGCCCACCCGGTTGACCACAAAAGCCTTCTGGGCGGCGTTGGCGGCGCCGTCGCGGTCGTACCAGAAGCCCACGAGCAGGTAGGAGCACATGCCCACCAGCTCCCAAAACACATAGATCTCCAGCAGGTTGGGGCTGATCACCAGGCCCAGCATCGAGCTGCTAAACAGGGCCAGATAGGTGAAAAAGCGCACATAGCCCTGGTCGTGGGCCATGTAGCCATCGGAATAGACCATCACCAACAGGGCGATGGTGGTAACCAGGGCCAGCATCACGGCCCCGAGCGGGTCGACCCGGAAGCCCATCTGCAGGTTGAACGTGCCGGCGCTGGCCCAGTTGAACAACAGTTCTGTGGGGCCGGCTCCGGCCAGCTGCTGGGCCAGGATCGTGTAGCTGAGAACGGCTGAGGCCCCCACACAGCTGATCAGGAACACCGCAATCGGCTTGCGTAGCCGGTTGATCGTGCGGTTAAAGCTGATCAGACCAAGGCCCACCAGGCAGGCCCCCGCCAGGGGCAGCACCGGGATCAACCAGGCAAGGGGAGCGGCCGAGTCCATCCAGCACAGGCTTTAAGCGGTTTGACTCTAGGCAGCCTCTGGAGCTTGTCCTGCCCTTTTGCGGGGAGGTGTGGGTTCCCTCAGCCCAGCAGCCGTTGCAGGGGACTGGCCAAAAAGGCGTGGGCGCCGGCGCCGATGAAGCGGTGGGCCCACCAGAAGATCGCTACGGCGATGGCGATGCCCAGCTGGGCCGGCCTTAGGAACTCAGTCCAGACAAGCTGTTGGCGGCCATCGAGCACGGCCTGGAAGGGCCACACCGAGGTTTGGGCCTGGAGCTCCAAGAAGGCTTCACCAAAGCGTTGCTGCAGGCGCCGATCGCCATGCCACACGGCAAAGAGGTGGTGAACGATCAGGCCGAGGCTGGTAACCACCATGAAGCTGCTGCCGATCCAGAGCAGGTGGGTGGCGCACCAGAGCACCTGGCCGACGGCCTGGGGGTGGCGACTGATGCGGATGATCCCGGTGGCGTAGAGGCGCACTTGGGGCTTGAGCACCGCCGGGATCTCCAGCAGGTTGTAGGTGGCCGGATAGAGAAATAGGAAGCTGATGGCGGTGCCGCCCCAGACCAGGGGCACGATCCAGGGCTGGTCCTGGAGGTTCCAGAGCCGCAGGCCGTCGAAACGGTGGGCCAGGAAGTAGCCGATCACGATCACCGCTGAGGGGATGCTCAGGCCGGCGAACAGCAGGCGCCAGGCGCGCTCGCCGATGCGCTCCACCCCCCAACTGCGCAGGGCGGCCCCGCCGCTGTGGATCAGGGCAAATGCCAGCAGCAGGGCCAGCATCACCAGGCTGCTGTGGTGCAGCGCCCCGGGCGGGGTGGCAGTAGCGGCGCAGGCAAGAGGCGGCATGGTGATGACAAGCAGTGTCAGATTCTGGCGAATGGGGATCCCCGCCTAGAGTTGCCATTCGACTGCCGGTGCGAGCCTCCATCGGGCCACTCCATGGCTGATCTGCCGTTCACCCTTGACCAGCTGCGCATCCTGCGGGCCATTGCCAGTGAAGGCAGCTTCAAAAAAGCGGCCGACAGCTTGTATGTCACCCAGCCAGCGGTGAGCCTCCAGATCCAGAACCTGGAGAAGCAGCTCGATGTCTCCCTGTTCGATCGTGGCGGGCGCAAGGCCCAGCTCACCGAAGCGGGCCACCTGCTGCTCAGCTACTGCGACCGCATTCTCAGCCAGTGCCAGGAGGCCTGCCGCGCCCTCGACGACCTCCATCACCTGCGCGGCGGCTCCCTAGTGGTGGGCGCCAGCCAGACCACCGGCACCTACCTGATGCCGCGCATGATCGGCCTGTTTCGCCAGAAGTATCCCGAGGTGGCGGTGCAACTGCAGGTGCATAGCACCCGTCGCACGGGTTGGAGCGTGGCCAATGGCCAGGTGGATCTGGCGATCATTGGCGGCGAGCTGCCCGCCGACCTCAACGACCTCCTCCAGGTGGTGCCCTATGCCAGTGATGAGCTGGCCCTGGTGCTGCCGGTGAAACATCCCCTGGCCCGGCTGGGGGAGCTCAGCAAGGACGACCTCTACCGGCTTGGGTTTGTCTGCCTTGATGCCCAGTCCACCACCCGCAAGATGGTGGACCAGCTGCTAGCCAGATCGGGCCTGGACGTGGGTCGGCTCAAGATCGAGATGGAGCTCAATTCCCTTGAAGCGATCAAGAACGCCGTGCAAAGCGGCCTGGGGGCCGCCTTCCTGCCGGTGGTCTCGATTGAACGGGAGTTGGCGGCCGGCACGATTTTCCGGCCGATGCTGGCCGACCTGCAGGTGCGCCGCCAACTCAAGTTGATTACCCATCCGGCCCGCTATTGCTCCAGGGCCGCAGAAGCCTTCCGCCGCGAAATTTTGCCCGTTTTCGCCAGCCCCGATAGCCCCCTGCGCCAACCCCAAGCCCAGTCCCTGGGCTGAATACAAGCGTTTTAGCCAACGAACGCAAGCAGCTCTGGACCTTTAAAAGGGGGGCTTTGGCTTGAAGTTAGTTAGAACTTATCCGCTTCTGGCGTGAGTCCGGCGGTGTCATCAGCGACACCCTTGGTTTGGAATTTGTTATCGACGATGTCGGACTGATAGACGCAGCGCACTTCGGGTTTGTCCTTGACCGAGCCCGTATAGGCGAAGGTATTCATCCGTTGTTTGCACTCGCGGATCTGTTCGCCCGTGATTGCCCCTTGTTTCTGCAGCACGGCCCAGTTTTCGCGGCGAATGACGCAGCCCGGTTGCAGCTTCGGCTGGGTCACGAAACTGGTTGACGGGTTCATGGTTGTGTACATCTGCAGGTCCATCACGAAGGCACTGGCACCCCACTGCTTGCAGAATTCCGGGTCCGCCACGGCCATATCGAGCTGCTGGCTGCTGGCGATGTTGCCCTGGTCTCCCTGGGTATTGCTGGAGATTGTCACGCCCACGCCGATTCCCAGCACCAGCACCCCGGCCAGCACCGCAATTCTCGCCACGTTGAACGGAGTCGGGCCGCCGCCGTTTCCATCGGGCCCACCTTGGCCACCGCCAGACCCGTTGCCATTGCCGGAACGGCCTGGCTGGCGCGGCGCGGCTCGGTCTGGGTCGCCATAGGACTCGCGTTCGTCGTAGCCGTAGGCCCGCCGGCCAGGGCCATTGCCTGTGGAGCGGCCGCCGCGGGCGGGCGGTGGATCGTTGCGATAGGAGCGGCTCATCCCTGCGCCTGCTCCGGGCTGCGGGGCAGGCCCATCGAATAATTCAGCACCCGGGCGTCGGGGTTGTAGCGCAACTCCCCGGCTTGCAGCAGCTGGCGCACGGTGCCCTCCAGGTCGGAGCCGATCCGGCGCAGGGTGTAGTCGTTGAGGTCGGCGCCGGCGTGGCTGGCCACCAGATCCCGGAAGCGCTGCTGCAGCTTCTCCAGCACCTGGGCATCCCAGAGGAATTCGTTATCGGGATCCACGTCCATGGTCAGCTGGCTGGCATCGGCCACCAGCTGGCCGTCTTCAACCCGGGCGGTGAACAGCCGGATGTGGCGGGTCGTCGATTTGATCAGGGTGTCAGCCATGGCCCCAGGGCAGTGCCCAGTCGCGAGCTTCTGCTCAGTTTAGGAACCCTGCCTGCTGGCTGGCTCCTTGGGGCGCGGAACCGGCCACCTGTTTGCCCGTGCGGGCGTCAAGAAGCCTGGGGCTGAAGCGGTTTGGGAGCGGGCAGTCGCCAGCTGGGACGGTCGGTTGGCATGGCCCTAAGGGCTTGGATAGTGGTGGCGGTTCCCCTACGCCAAGCCGGTGGCCCTCCTATGGTTGCCCCTGGAATTCCATGTGCAATGCGCGTCGCCATCGCTGGAGCTGGCTTAGCAGGTCTTTCCTGCGCCAAATACCTTTGCGACGCCGGCCATGTGCCGATCGTGCTCGAAGCCCGGGACGTGCTGGGCGGCAAGGTGGCGGCCTGGCAGGACGAGGATGGTGATTGGTATGAAACCGGACTGCATATCTTTTTTGGCGCCTATCGCAACATGCGCCAGCTCATTGCCGAGCTGAATATTGAAGATCGGCTGCAGTGGAAGTCCCACTCGATGATCTTCAACCAGAAAGAGGTGCCGGGCACCTACAGCCGCTTTGATTTCCCGGACCTGCCAGCCCCGCTCAATGGCCTGGCCGCCATCTTGGGCAATAACGACATGCTCACCTGGCCGGAGAAGATTGCCTTCGGCATCGGCCTGGTGCCGGCGATCCTGAGGGGCCAGAGCTATGTGGAGGAATGCGATCAGTATTCCTGGAGTGAATGGCTGGCCCTGCACAATATCCCTGAACGGGTGAATGATGAGGTGTTCCTGGCCATGAGCAAGGCCCTGAATTTCATTAATCCCGATGAAATATCCAGCACCGTGGTGTTGACGGCCTTGAACCGGTTCCTCCAGGAAACCGATGGTTCGAAAATGGCTTTCCTGGATGGCAATCCGCCGGAGCGCCTTTGTCAGCCGATTGTGGATTACGTGCGGGCCCATGGCGGTGAAGTGCACCTGGATAGCCCCCTGCGCGAGATCCAGCTCGCCGAGGACGGCAGCGTATCGGGCTTTCGCATTGGCGGTATCAAGGGCAAGGAACCCCAGCAGATCCAGGCGGATGCCTATGTGAGTGCCATGCCCGTGGATCCGCTCAAGCTGCTGCTGCCTGAGCCATGGAAAGCGATGCCCTATTTCAGCAAGCTCGATGGCCTGGTGGGCGTGCCTGTGATCAACATCCACCTCTGGTTTGATCGCAAGCTCACCGAGATCGACCACCTGCTCTTTAGTCGCTCCGATCTGCTCAGTGTTTACGCCGACATGAGCAACACCTGCCGCGAGTACGAAGACCCTAATAAATCGATGTTGGAGCTGGTCTTCGCCCCTGCTAAGGACTGGATCGGTCGGCCCGATGCCGAGATCGTGGCCGCCACCCTAGAGGAGCTAAAGCGCCTGTTTCCCCAGCATTTCAGTGGAGATAATCAGGCCCAATTGCTGAAGTCGAAGGTGGTTAAAACCCCCCAATCCGTTTACAAGACTGTGCCCGGTTGCCAGCAATTGCGGCCCGACCAAGCCTCGCCGATTCCTAATTTTTTCCTGGCCGGTTGTTTCACCATGCAGCGCTACCTCGCCTCGATGGAGGGGGCCGTGTTGAGCGGCAAGCAGTGTGCTGCTGCGATTGGCCAGTCCCCATTAGCCCAGCCGGGGGCCCAAAGCCGGGCCAATTTGGCGGCGGTGTAGGCGTGGGACTGGCTTCATCAGCGGGATCTGCAGGGGGATCAGCCGGCCTGGAGCTAGGGCTGGGCCAGGCCTATGAGGCCTGCCGGCAAGAAACGGCCCAGTGGGCCAAAACCTTCTATCTGGGCACCCTGTTGATGCCCCAAGCCAAACGCCGAGCGATCTGGGCGATCTACGTCTGGTGTCGCCGCACCGACGAGCTGATGGACAGCCCTGAGGCCCAGCAGCGCCCGGTGCGTGAATTGTCGGAGCGCCTCGATGCCTGGGAAGGTCGCACTCGCCGCCTGTTTGAAGGCCATGTCAGCGATGACCTCGATCGCGTGATGGTGGATACCTTGGAGCGCTATCCCCAGCCCCTGCAGCCCTACCTCGACATGATCGAGGGGCAGCGCATGGACCTGCTCCAGCATCGCTATGCCAGCTTTTCGGAATTGGAGCTCTATTGCTATCGGGTGGCGGGCACGGTTGGCCTGATGACCCAGGAGGTGATGGGGGTGGACCCGGCTTACACCACCGCCCCTTGGAGCGAGCGCCCCGATACGTCCGAGGCGGCCGTTGCCCTCGGCATCGCTAACCAGCTCACCAATATCCTGCGCGATGTGGGCGAGGATCGGGGTCGGGGTCGGATCTACCTGCCCTTGGATGATTTGAAGCGATTTAATTATTCCGAGGACGAGCTGCTCGCCGGCACCCTCAACGACAACTGGCGGGCCTTGATGGCCTTCCAGCTCGAGCGGGCCCGCTATTGGTTTGCCCGCTCCGAGGCTGGGGTGCGTTGGTTGGCTCCCGATGCTCGCTGGCCCGTGTGGACCTCCCTGCGGCTCTACCGGGGCATTCTCGATGTGATCGAGCGATTGAACTATGACGTGTTTAATCACCGGGCCTATGTGCCCCGGCTCGGCAAATTGCTGGAGCTTCCCTTCTCCTATGTGATTTCCCAGACCCGCTAACGGGGCGGTTGATAGGGGGATGGGGATCGCTGTTTAGGCCTTTTGAAGCCACTCGATCAGGATTGGATTGACCTGCTCGGGGGCTTCATCGTGGGGGCAGTGGCCCAGGTTTGCTAACACCCGCAGCTCCTGAATACACGGGAAATTCCGTTGCCATTCCCGGGCTTCAGCCACGCTCTCCCAAGGATCCGCCTCCCCCCAGAGCAGGCGCACCGGGCCCTGGAGTTGGGCCAGCAGCCCCGGGGCCAGGTGGTCGTCAAACAGGTTGACGAAGCCGCGGAAACTTTCCCTGGCGCCGGGGTCCCGGCTTGGGCCCACCAGGATCTCCACCAGGTCGTCATCGCAGTTGGCGCCACTCGGGTAGGCCTGGCTCAGCACCTGGCGCACCACGGCCGGCCGGGCCAGCAGGCTGAACAGGCTGCCGATTAACCAGCGCTGACGCACCAGGCCCATCAGCAGCGGCCGGCTCCAGCGTTGCAGGGGCGGCAGTTCTGCCAGCCGTTTGCGATCGAGGGTGCGCTGGGCGCAGTCGATCAGGATCACTTGGGCAGGGGGCTGGCCCTGCTCGGCCAGCAACCGGGCGGCATTGAGGGCTACCACGCCCCCAATCGAATTGCCGATCAGGTGCAGGCGCAATCCAGGTGCGTCCTTAGCGATCACTTGCTGGGTGAAATCGACCACCAACGTCGCCCAGAGGTCGAAGCCGTAGGGCACCGAGTCGGGCGCGTCCGCTTCATCGGCCAGGCGTGAGCGGGGCTTGCTACTGGCCCCAAACCCAAGCAGGTCGATGGCATAAACCCGGCCCACGGCCGCTAGGGCCGGCAGGTTATGGCGCCAGTGACCCTTGGAGGCGCCAAAGCCATGAATCAACAGAATGGCCCTTCCGGCAGGGAGGCCGTCCCCGCTGGCGCAGCAGTAGCTGATTTGCTGACCCCGCCAGGTCCAGAGCTTATTAATGACCACAGGGGCCTAGGGGATCAGGAGGGATCCAGGTTGGCTCAGACGGGGGTCTTCTGGTCGGCTAGGAGGGCCTTGAGTTTGGCCAGTTCGCCGGACCAGCGGGGGTCGGGAGCGCCTTCGACGATGGTGTCGCTATGGACGACCTTGTTGATGGCCTTGCGGGCCACGGTCGAGGGGGGAGCGCCAGCGCCGGGACGGCGGTCGTTACCCGCGACGCCACTGCGGGGGTCGCGGCGCTCGGAGCGCTCGATGCGCAGGTTGTTGCCGCCAAAGTCACGGCCGTTGAGCTGCTCGATCACCTGGTCGGCGAGGGCTTCCTCTTCGACATTGGCGAACCCGAAGCCGCGGCTGGCACCGGTCTCCCGATCCTGGACGGCCTTGAAGCGCACGCCTTCGCCGACGGCGGTGAAGAGGGCTTCGAGCTCCTTGGCATCAAAGCTCTGGGGCAGGTTGCCGACGTAAAGACGAACGCTCATGGGATCGGGAGAGGAAGGAACGGGAGGGATGGGCAGGTCGGGGTTGCGAGCTGACGCGGAAAAACAGGGACCCGACCTTTGAGCCGTTGTCCGTTTCTGCGTTGTCCTGATGTCCGGCGATCACCGTCTGTTTGGAAGGATCCGGAACGGAGGCTTTCAGAACGAGAGCTTTGCCCTAACAGGCGCTATTCAGGTCGTTAGCAACGACTGTGCTGGTGAAGTTAATCACGGCGAGGGCCCCTTTCGCCAGGCGTGTTTGGCTGCTGCAGCGCCTGGCGACACCAGAGCAGGGCCTGCTCGCGGTCGCTGATGCGACCAAAAGCCCGTTCCATGGTGAGTTGGTCCAGCAGTTCGCCCAGGCGGCGGGAAGGGGCCAGGCCCAGCTCCGTCTGCAGGCTGCGGCCATCGAGGGGGGGCTTGGGATGGAAGAGGGGATCGCTGGGGTTGCGCCAGCGCTCTAGCCAGATTTGGGCCAGGGGGCCAGGCCAGGCCAGGAGCAAGGCGGGCAGCTCGTCCTCCAGCTGGCGTTGCAGGGCCAGGCGCTCCGGCTCCGTGAGCGCGGCGATGGCGGCCCCTGGATCCCCGCTCCCAGGCGCCCCAGGCTCCAGCCGCTGCCACCACTGGCGCAGCCGTTGGCAGCGCTGTTGCAGCTTGCGGCTGGCCCGCAAACCCCCAAGGGCCTGGGCGTCAAACAGGCGGGCCAGCCGGGCCAGGGGCAGGGCCAGCTGCTGCTCTTCGGGGTTCAGGCCGCAGGTTTGGGCCTGCTCTGGGCTGAGTTGCCCTAGGGCCGCTGCGGCCTGGTCGTCGGCGCCCCAGGGCTGCAGCAGGCCTGCCACTAGGGCTTGTTGCAACCCCTGGTGGCCATGGGGGGCTGCAGCAAGCTTGACCAGTTCCGCCAGTACCCGTTCGCCGGCCACGCTGGCCAGGCGTAGGTGATGGCGCTGGATCCAGGTCCAGGTGCGGGCCTCCAGGCTGAAGTCCAGTTGGGCGGCCAGGCGGATGCCGCGCAACAGGCGCAGGGGATCGTCGAGCAGGTTGGCCTCGTCCACGGCCACCATCTGGCGCGCCTGCAGGTCGGCCAGCCCGCCGAGGGGATCCAGCAGCGGCTCGCCCGGGCCCAGGGGCAGGGCGATGGCATTGATGCGGTAGTCCCGCCGGGCTAGATCGGCCGCCAGGCTGTCGCCGCAGCGGCGGGCCAGGTCCAGGCTCCAGCCGCGCACCACCAGCCGGGCGATGTCCCGTTGCGGATCCAGCACCACCGCACAACCGCCATGCTCCTTAGCCAGGCGCTGGCAGAGGCCGATGGCGTCCGTGCCCACCACCAGGTCCAGGTCGGGCCGCTCCGTTAAGCGATCGAGCAGGCCATCGCGCACGGCCCCGCCCACCAGGGCGGCATCGGCGGGCAAGGCGGTCCGGGGGACCGGCCAGCGGTCGGCATGCAGCCGTTGCCAGAGCAACTCGGTGATGGCCGCAGGGGTCACCGGCGGCGTCATTGGTATGGGCCCAGAAACGGGCTGGGGCCAGGGGCACGCCAGAATGGCTGGGGGCAATCAGTCGGTGGCATGTGCATCTGCGTCGATTGCCACTGGGTGGACCGTTGCCAGGCTTATCACGCGGTGGAGCGGCAGCATGGGGTGGCTCACCTTTGCGCTGCCCCCAGTTTTGTGCCCCAGTCCCCCCGGATCCATGTGGCGGTGATTGATCTCGGCGCCGCCCAGGCGGGGGTGGAGTGGGATGTGCGCAGCTGCGACAGCTTTGAGGCCGAGCCTGGCCGCTGGCTGCGGCTGCGACCCGGCCAGGCCCAGCCGACATGAGCGCCCGAGCGTCCCTACTGCTGGCCCTGCACAGTTCCAGCGACTGCCTGGCCGTGGGCCTGCAGCCCTTGGCTGCAACCGAGCCCCCCCAGGTGTTGGCCTTCCCCCTGGGCCGCCAGCTCTCGGGCGCCCTGCTGCCCTGCCTGGAGCAGCTGCTGCCCGCCCCGCGCTGGACCGAGATCGGCCGGCTGGTGGTGGCCACGGGGCCGGGGGGCTTCACCAGCACCCGGCTCACGGTGGTCTTGGCCCGCACCTTGGCCCAGCAGTTGGCCGTGCCCCTGCATGGTGTGGGCAGTTTTTTAGCCGTGGCGCGGCGGCTGGTGCGCCAGCGGCCTGAGCTGGCTGGGGCGGAGCGGTTCTGGCTGGTCCAGGAGCTGCCCCGGCGCGGCACCGTGGCGGGTTGTTACGGCGCCGACCCCGGGGCCCTCGGCGCCATCGCGGAACTGGAGCAGCCCCGGCTGTTTCTCCCCGGCGCTGCCTTCGCCCAGGGCCTGGCGCCGGACCTGATCCTGCCGGCGGCGGTGGAGGCTCCCCTCGATGTGCTGGAGCTGCTGGCCCTGGGCCAGGCGGCGGCGGCCCAGGGCCTGGCTGGCCCCTGGCAGCCCGTGCTGCCGATCTATCCCACCAGTCCGGTGGACTTCACGCCCCAGCCCTCCAGCCAGGTCCCGGTGGTTCCCCTGCCAGCCGTTCCCCTACCAGGCACTCCCTTGCCAAAGAGTGGCAGCGGGGCGGGCTGATGGCTGGCCCCGGCCCCCGCAGGGATCGGTCCGCTTTGCCAGCCCGGCGGTCGCCCGGGCCGGGTCGTCGCCGCCGGTTGCGGCCGGGGGGCTCTAACCGCCGCCTGGACCCGGGCTCCCGCCGGCGGCTTGGGCGCTGGTGGCCCCTGGCCCTGGTGGCTGCGGGCTTGCTTTGGCTGTCGCGGGGGCTGTGGCTACCGCCGCTGCCGCCGCCCCAGCTGATCCTGGTGCTGGGCGGCGATGTGGCCCGGGAGCAGGAAGCGGCCCGGCTGGCCCGGCGCCTGGGCCTGCCGTTACTGGTGAGCGGCGGCAGCAATCCCGAATACGCCACCTGGGAGTTCCGCCGCGAGGGGCTCCATCCCGGCCAAGTGCTGCTCGATTACCGCGCCCACGACACCCTCAGCAATTTCACGTCCGTGGCCGACGACCTCAAGCGCTCCAAGGTGCGCAGCGTGTATCTCGTCACCAGCAGCGACCACATGCCCCGGGCCCTGCTCGTGGGCCGGATTGTGGCCGGTAGCCGGGGGATCGGCCTCACGCCCGTGGAAGTGCCCTGCGGCCAACGCTGCACCCCCGAGCGCAAGGGCAAGGTCTGGGGAGATGGCCTGCGGGCGGCCCTCTGGGTGCTGAGCGGCCGGGACCTCAGGTTTTGGGCGGCAGGGCGGTTCGCTCCGCTGCTGGATGGAGCTGGCCGACCGGTTCATCCGCCCTCAGGGGGCCTAGATCCAGCAGGGCATTGATCTGGGCCTGGCAGGCCGCCGTCACCACATCCAGGTCGACCCGGCGCCGCGAGGCCGGCGGCGGGATTGGCGTGCCGATGCGGATGTGGATCGGCACCAGGCGCGCCTGGCGGCCGGTGCCCAGGGCCCGGTAACTGTTGATGATTGCCACGGGCAGGAGCGGTGCGCCGGAGCGGGCCGCCAGCAGGGCTGCCCCCGGCATCGGCGTGTTGACCCGGCCATTGGCCTGGCGGGTGCCATCAAGGAAGACGCCCGTGGCCCAGCCCTGGTCGAGCCTGTCGGTGGCGGTGCGAATCGCCTCCCGATCGCTGGCGCCGCGAGCTACCGGATAGGCGCCGCAGGCCCGGATGATCGGCCCCAGTAGGGGCACCCGGAACAGTTCGGCCTTGGCCATGAAGGCCACCGGCCGGCCGAGGGCATGGCCCAGCAGGGGCGGATCCAGGTGGGAGCCGTGGTTGGCCACCACCACCAGGGCCCCCTCCATCGGCACGTTGCCGTTGCCGGCGGTGCGGCCGCGGAACAGGAGCCGATAAATCGGGAACACCAGCAGGTAGCTGATGATTCGGTAGGTGAGGCTCGGTTTGGGGCTGTTCAGCAGGGCCGGCGGTTCGGGTGGCTTGCGCCGGCGCCGCAGGGCTCGGCGCAAGCCACTGATGCGGCCGCCTTCGGCGGGCACGATGGCGCTCGCTGGGCCGTCAGCCCGATCTCCAGGCTTGTTCACAGGCCCAGGTCCGCGGCGGCGGCGATCTGGGCGGTGGTGACGCCCGCCAGGCTGCGTTTGATCAGGCCGCTGAGCACGTTGCCGGGGCCGATCTCCACGGTGGTGTTGATGGCCTGGGCGGCGAACTGGTCCATGGTTTCGCGCCAGCGCACGCCGCTGGTCATCTGGCCCACCAGGCGGGCTTTGAGGCGTTCACCGCTGGTTTCGGGGGTGGGGTCGGTGTTGCTCAAGACCGGGATCGCGGCATCGGCAAAGGGCAGGGGTTCCAGCTCCTGGGCGAAGGCGGCGGCGGCCCCGGCCATGGAGGGCGAATGGAAGGCCCCCGACACGGCCAGGGGGATCGCCCGCTTGCAGGTCAGCTGGGCGCTGACGCTGGCCACGGCTTCGGGACTACCGGAGAGCACCACCTGGGCGCTGCTGTTGTCGTTGGCGATCACCACGTCTTCGGTGGCCGCAACCAGGGCATCCAGCTCGCCGCGATCGAAGCCCATCACCGCGGTCATGGCACCGCCGCCGGCGGCGGCCATCAGGGTGCTGCGCCGGTGCATTAGGGCGAGTCCCGTTTCGAAGTCGAAGACGCCAGCTGCATAGAGGGCCACCAGTTCCCCCAGGCTGTGGCCGGCCACCAGGTCGGCGCTACGGCCCTGCTGGCGCAGGCCATCCACCAGCAGGCTCTCGATCACGAACAGGGCTGGCTGGGTGTTGCGGGTGTCGTTGAGGTCCGTGGGTGCGGCGATGGCGTCGAGCCCTTCGCCAGCGCAGATCGCCAGCAGGTCGCGGCCCAGCAGCTCGGAGGCGAGGGCAAAACGCTGGCGGGCGTCAGGCAGATCGAGCACGGCCGCTGCCATGCCGAGTTTCTGTGAACCCTGACCCGGAAACACCCAGGCGATCCCCATGGTGGCGCTTGCACTTTTGTGGGCTGGAGACTACGGCGCGGCTGTTGGCGCCCCGCTGGCTCCGGTGGTCTGGGGACCGCCCCAGCGCAGCAGGGCCGCGCCCCAACTCAGGCCGGCGCCGAAACCGCTGCTGGCGATCAGGTGACCCGGCTGAACCCGGCCATCGCGCACGGCCTCGTTGAGCATCAGCGGGATCGTGGCGGCGGAGGTGTTGCCATAGCGGGCCAGGTTGCTGAGCACCCGCTCGCTGGGAATGGCGAAGCGTTCGGCCACCGCATCGAGGATCCGCTGGTTGGCCTGATGGAGCAACAGCCAGTCGAGTTGATCGGCACTGGTGCCGGTGCCATCGAGCAGGTCCTTGAGGATCGCCGGCACCTCGCGCACCGCGAATTTATAAACCTCCTGGCCATTCATCTGGATCGGTTCGAAGCCGCCGCGCTGGGCCTGGCTGCCGGCCACCACGCTGGTGTGCTCCTCGCTTTGGGCCAGGGTGAGGCAGCCGTTGCGGCTGCCATCGGAGCGCATGCGGAAGCCCAGCAGGCCGTTGTTGGCCCCGGGGCAGGCTTCCACCGCCACGGCGGCGGCGCCATCGCCGAACAGCACGCAGGTGCGGCGATCGTCCCAGTCCACCCAGCGGCTGAGCTGGTCGGCGCCGATCACTAGGGCGCGGCGCACGCTGCCGCTGCGGATGTACTGGCTGGCGGTGATCAGGGCAAACAGGAAGCCGCTGCAGGCGGCCGTGATGTCGAAGGCCACGGCGTTGCTGGCCCCCAGGACCCCCTGCACCCGCGGGGCGGTGCCGAAGAGGTCGTCGGGGCTGGAGGTGGCCAGCAGGATCAGGTCTAGGTCGCTGGCGTGCCAGCCGGCATGGGCAAGGGCCTGGCGGCCGGCCTCGCTGGCCAGGCTGGTAACCGTTTCGCCCGGGCCGGCGATGTGTCTGGCGCCGATGCCGGTGCGGCTGCGGATCCAGTCGTCGTTGGTCTCGACCCGCTCACCCAATTGGGCGTTGCTGAGGCTCACGGCGGGCAGGCCGCTGCCGCAGCCCACCAGGGCCATGCCGACGGCCTCCGCCATTGGGCTGAGCGACACCTGAACGACCCCAGTTCGCGGTCAGTCAATCACAGGCGACTACCGCATCGGTGCTGTTACTGAGCTTGTGCAGGTCGTCCATTACGCCATGGCTGGCGGCGGAATGGGCTAACCGCAGGGCGCTCACCACCGAGAGGGCCTTGCTGCTGCCATGGCCGATCACGCAGACCCCATTGACTCCCAGTAACAAGGCGCCGCCATGTTCGGCGTGGTCGAGCCGTTTCTTGATGCGCACCAGGTTGCTGCGCAGGAAGGCGGAGCCCACCTTGCCCCGGCGTCCCCGGGGCAGTTCGGCCCGCAGCACATCCAGCAGCACGCTGCCCACCGATTCGAGGAACTTCAGCAGCACGTTGCCGGTGAAGCCATCGCACACCACCACATCGAAATCGCCCGAAAGCACGTCCCGGCCTTCGCAGTTGCCGGCAAATACGAAGCGGTTGTCGGCCGCCAGCAGCGGATAGGTCTTGAGGCAGAGCTCGTTGCCCTTGCACTCCTCCTCGCCGATGTTGAGCAGGCCGATGCGGGGCTGCTGCACCTGCAGCACATCGCGGCTGTAGATGTTGCCGAGCAGGGCGAATTGGTGCAGGTAGGCGGGCTTGGCATCCATGTTTGCGCCCACATCGAGCACCAACACCTGCTGGTTGGGATCCTTGGTGGGGAAAAGGGCGCCGATGGCGGGGCGGTCGATGCCCTTGAGCCGGCCGAGCCGGAAGATCGCCGAGGCCATCACGGCGCCGGAGTTGCCTGCCGAGTACGCCGCCGTGGCCTCCCCCGCCTTGACCAGGTCCATGGCCAGGTTGATGCTGGCGTCCCGCTTGCGCCGCACCACCGTGGCCTCTTCGTCCATGCCCACCGAGGGGCCGCTAGCGACCACTTCAATCAGCCCGGCGCCAATGGCGGCGGCCAGTTCTTCGTCCAGCCCCAAGGCCGCCACGGCCTGATCGACGGCGGCGGTTTCGGCCACGAAGCGCACCCGCACCGGCAGCAGGGCCACGGCCCGCAGGCAGCCCTCCAGGATCGGGCCGGGGGCATGGTCGCCGCCCATGCCATCGACGGCCACCCAGAGCCGCTCGGCATCGATGATCCTGAGCTCGCCATCGGGATTGCTGCCCTGCTGCAGCCGGCGCAGGGGATCAAAAACCAGGGGCTGGAGCACCGAGTTGGCCATCGAGCCGGCGACCGAGCTCGCGGCGCCTGCCACGGAGCCGGCAACGCCGGCGACATTGCCCGCCATCGAGCCGGCAACGCCGGCGACATTGCCCGCCACATTGCCTGCGGCCCCGGCGACATTGCCGGCGGTGGAGACCACCGATCCCGCCACCGAGCCGGCCATGGACCCGGCCACGGAGCCGGCGGCCGAGGCCGTGCCCACCAGGCTCGTCACCGCCGCATTGCGGCGATACCAAATCACCAGGCGGCGAATCGCCTGGGGCCGCCGACGCTTGGGGCTGCGGCCAGTGATGTCAGTGTCCTTCGGGGGCAAGGGCTTCGATAATGCGCTGGAACAGATACCCCGTGCCCCGGGCCGTGAGAATCAGCTCGGGGTTGGCAGGATCGTCCTCCAGTTTGGAGCGCAATCGGGAGATGTGGACATCCACCACCCGGGTGTCGACGTGGCGCTCGGGGGTGTAACCCCAGACCTCCTTGAGGATTTCGCCGCGGCTGAAGGGTTCGCCGGAGCGGCCGACCAGCAGCTCCAGCAGGCTGAACTCCATGCCGGTGAGCCGGATCCGTTCGTCGCCCCGGTACACCTGGCGCTTGTTGGTGTCGATCTTGAGGTCGCTCACCTGGATCACGCCGGAGTTGGGCATGCCGGCGGCCGGGTCCTTGTCGATCCGGCGCAGCACGCAGCGGATGCGGGCTTCGAGCTCCTTGGGGCTGAAGGGTTTGACGACGTAGTCGTCGGCGCCCAGCTCGAGGCCGGTGATGCGGTCGGCCACATCACCGAGGGCCGTGAGCATCACGATCGGCACGTCCGATTCCTTGCGCAGCTCCTGGCAGACGCCGTAGCCATCCAGCTTCGGCATCATCACGTCGAGCACCACCAGGTCGGGGCTGGTGCGCCGAAAGGCCTCGAGGGCTTCGATGCCATCGCAGGCCGTGATCACCTGGTAGCCGATCATTGAGAGTCGGGTTTCCAGGATGCGGCGGATGCTGGCTTCGTCGTCAACGACCAGAATCGTTTCCTTGGCGGGGGGAGAAGCCGTCATTGCGGCGGTTGTACCAAAGGGTTTGAGTAGTTCGACCCACTGAAAAGGCCGAGGGCCCCGTGGGTTCATTAAGGGCCACTAATCTTCATACACCACCGTGGGACGTTCCAGCCTCTACGTCTGCCAGACCTGCGGGGCCCAGACCCGCCAGTTCTTCGGTCGCTGCTCAGCCTGCGGCAGCTGGAACAGCCTGGTGGAGCAAGTTGTCACCGCCAGCGACACCCGCCGGCGCCGGCCGGTGGCCAGTGCCGGTGCCGCTGCAGGAGCAGCCGCTGGGGCTTTCGGAGCCCCTCTCGGCGCTGCTGATCTGCTGCAGCGCCCACGCCGATCTGAGTCGATCCACACGGTCGGTGAGCGGCCCCTACAGCGCCTGGGCAGCGGTTACGGCGAGCTCGACCGCGTGCTCGGCGGCGGCCTGGTGCCCGGCTCCCTGGTGCTGGTGGGCGGCGATCCCGGCATCGGTAAGTCGACCCTGCTGCTGCAAAGCGCCGAGGCGATGGCCGCCCGCCATTTGGTCCTGTATGTGAGCGCCGAGGAATCGGCCCAGCAGGTGAAATTGCGCTGGCGCCGGCTCGGCGGCGCTGGCAGCCAGCTGCAGTTGCTGGCCGAAACCGACCTGGAGCTGGTGCTGCAGGAGCTCGAATCCCTGCGGCCGGCGGTGGCGATCATCGACAGCATCCAGGCCCTGCACGACGGTGAATTGGCCAGTGCGCCGGGGTCGGTGGCCCAGGTGCGCGAATGCGCCGCCGCCCTGGCCCGCATCGCCAAGCGCCAGGACACGGCCCTGCTGCTGGTGGGCCATGTGACCAAGGAGGGCACGCTGGCCGGCCCCAAGGTGCTCGAGCACCTGGTCGATGCGGTGCTCACCTTCGAGGGCGACCGCTTCGCCAGCCACCGGCTGCTGCGGGCCGTGAAAAATCGCTTTGGCGCCACCCATGAGCTGGGCGTATTTGAGATGCGCGACCGGGGCCTCGTCGAGGTCACCAACCCCAGCGAGCTGTTCCTCGGCAGCGACGAGCCCTCGGCCGGCACGGCCACGATCGTGGCCTGTGAGGGCACCCGGGCCCTGGTGGTGGAGTTGCAAGCGCTGGTGAGTACGACCAGCTACGCCAGCCCGCGCCGCACGGCCACCGGCATCGGCACCAATCGCCTGCACCAGATCCTGGCGGTGCTGGAAAAACACCTGGGCCTGCCCCTCTCCCGCTTCGACTGCTACCTGGCCGTGGCCGGCGGCCTGGAGGTGGAGGAGCCGGCGGCAGACCTGGGCGTGGCCACGGCCGTGGTGGCCAGCTACCGCGATCTCACCCTGCCGCCGGGCACGGTGCTGGTGGGTGAGCTGGGCCTGGGCGGCCAGCTGCGGCCCGTGGGCCAGCTGGAACTGCGCCTGCAGGAGGCGGCTCGGCTGGGCTTCCGCCGGGCCGTGGTGCCCAAGGGCAGTGGCCTCGGGCCGATGGCGGCCGGCATCGACCTGCAATTGCTGGAGGCCGGCACGGTGGCGGAAGCCCTGGTCCTGGCCCTGGGCGTCAACCCGGCCGACGATCGCGCTTGAGCACCGCTTGGCTTGGTCCCCTCCAGGCCCAGGATCAGGACTTCAGAATTGAGAGATTAAAAATAAACATCCACGTTGCTGCGGCCCGAGGATTTCAGCCAGTTCTCGATCTCCAAGTAGCCGCCTGGATAGAGGCGCACGGCCCGTCCCCAGAATTCCGCCGCCTGGTCAAACCAGCGATCGGCCCCATCCTGGTCGCCATTTTCGGCGGCAATCCGTCCCCATTTCTCATAGATCAACCCCATGTTCTTGAGGCAGGAGGGCGAGTTGGCGTTTTCTGCGAGTGATTGGCGGTAGTAGTCGAGCGATTTTTCTTCCTCGCCATTGCTCATGAAGATGATCGCCATGTTCTTGAAGATTTCACCCCGGTCCACGGCGTTCTCCTCCAAGCGCAGGGCCTCTTCGTAGTTGTCGAGGGCCTCGGCGTAGTCGCCGTCGTTCTGGGCGGAGAGGCCGTCGCGGTAGTACACATAGGCCTCCTTGGCCTTGGGATCGATCGGCAGCAGCTTCACGATCAGGTCGGCCATCACCGTGAAGCTCTTGTCGATGAAATTGTCGTTGCGTTGCGAGCGGGGCACGGCTGGAATTTGGATCGGCGTGTCCCCATCCTCCCCTGCCCCTGCGGTCTCCGGGCCAAATGGCCATCGGCGGACATGGGCGCCGATGGCTTTTGGCCCCAGCGGCGGCTGCCTAGCCTGGGGGAAATGATCCCCGTGCCGTGTCCGCTGCCGCAGAAGCCGCAGAAGCCGTTGCGCCGCTGCTGCTGCAGGTAGAGGGGATGAAGTGTGGCGGTTGCGTACGGGCGGTGGAGCAGCGGCTCCTAGAGCAGCCGGGCGTGCGCCAGGCCAGTGTGAACCTGATGACCCGCACCGCCTGGGTGGGCCTCGATCCCGCCCTGGAGGGGGATCCCTCGGGCCCCCTGGTGGAGGCCCTGGCGGGCTTGGGCTTCCAGGCCAAGCGCCGCGACCAGACCTCCACGCCCCTGAGTCGAGCCCAACGCCAGCGCCAGGAGGGCTGGTGGCAGCAGTGGCGCCGGCTCGTAGTGGCCCTGGGCCTGCTGGTCGTGTCGGTGTTGGGCCACCTGAGCGAGGCGGGCGACCTGCCTTTGCCGTTGCTGGCCGATATCCGCCTCCATGCCGCAGTGGCGACCCTGGCCCTGGTCCTGCCGGGTCGGCCGATCCTGGTGCGCGGCCTGGTGGGAGCCCTGAACGGGGTGCCGAGCATGGACACCCTGGTGGGCTTGGGCATGGGCAGCGCCTACCTGGCCAGCGCCGTGGCCCTACTGGTGCCCTCCCTGGGCTGGCAATGCTTTTTCAATGAGCCCGTGATGCTGCTGGGCTTTGTGCTGCTGGGTCGCTTCATCGAGGAGCGGGCCCGCTTCCGCACCGGCCGCGCCCTCGAGCAGCTGGCCGCCCTACAGCCCGATACGGCCCTATTGCTGCTTGGCGACGGGCCGCCCAGACCCGTGCGGGTGGGTGGATTGCGTCCCGATGATCAGGTGCTGCTGCTGCCCGGCGACCGGGTGCCCGTTGATGGCCTGGTGCTGGAGGGCCACTCGGCCGTTGATGGGTCCAGCCTCACGGGCGAACCCTTGCCCCTGCAGGCCGGCCCCGGCAGCGAACTGGCGGCCGGCTGCCTCAACCTGGAGGCGCCCCTCACCCTGCAGGTGCTACGCAGCGGCTCGGATAGCGCCGTGGCCCGCATCATTGCGCTGGTGGAAGAGGCCCAGGCCCGTAAGGCGCCGATCCAGGGCCTGGCCGACCGGATCGCCGGCCGCTTCAGCGGGGTTGTGTTGCTCTTGGCGGCGGCCACATTTTTGTTTTGGTGGCAGTGGGGCACCAAGCTCTGGCCCCAGGTGCTGCAGACGGCCCCTTCCGCCCATGCCCATGGGGGTCACCAGGCGCTAGGCATGGCAGCGGGGGCCCTGCATGGCGCGGCGATGGCGCCCCTGCCTTTGGCCCTGCAGCTGGCGATTTCGGTGCTGGTGGTGGCCTGCCCCTGTGCCCTAGGCCTTGCGACCCCGGCGGCGATCACGGTGGGCTCGGGGCTAGCGGCCCGCTCAGGCCTGCTGTTCCGCGGCGGCGATGCGATCGAAATGGCGGCCAGCCTGCGCTCGGTGCTGTTCGATAAAACCGGCACCCTCACCCTGGGCAGGCCCCTGGTCACGGCTGTGGAGGTGCTACCTGCCTCGCCTGGGGGGGGCTTCCCATCCCGCTCCGAGGTTGATGGGCTGGTGCAGATTGCCGCCAGCCTGGAGCAACACACCCGCCATCCGCTCGCCTTTGCCCTGTTGCAGGAGGCCCAGCGCCGCGACCTTTGCCTGCTTGAGGTGGCAGACAGCCGCACGATCGCCGGCCAGGGGGTTGAGGGACGGCTGCGGGACCCCCTGGCTGCCGGCCTGGGGGCTGGCGGGGCCTGCCATGTTGGCCGGCCCGGTTGGCTGGTGGAGCTGGGGATCGTGGCCCAGGAGGCGATCGAGGCCCCGCTGCACCGGCTGGAAGCGGCTGGGGCCACGGTTTTAGCCGTTAGCGCTAGGGCCCATGGGGCTTCAGGCGGGGATCCTGGCCCTGGAGCCCAACGGGTCGCCTTGGTGGCCGTTCAGGACCAGCCCCGGCCCGATGCCGCCGAGAGCCTGGCGGAGCTGGCCCGCCTGGGCCTGGATCTGGGGGTGCTGAGCGGCGATCGGCGCCCAGCGGTGGAGCAACTGGCCCGCCAGTTGGCCGTGCCCCTGGATCAGGTGGCCTGGGAACTGCAGCCCCAGCAGAAGCTGGAGCGGCTGTTGCAGTGGCGCCAGCGGGGGCCGGTGGCGATGGTGGGCGATGGCATCAACGATGCGCCGGCCCTGGCCGCGGCTGACCTGGGCATCGCCGTTGGCACCGGCACCCAGATCGCCCAGGACAGCGCCGGCCTGGTGGTCTTAGGGGACCGGCTGGAGGGGGTGGTGGACGCCCTGCTGATTGCTCGACGCACCATGGCCAAGGTGCGCCAAAACCTGATCTGGGCCTTTGGATACAACCTGGTGGTGTTGCCGATCGCCGCCGGGCTGCTGCTGCCCCGGTTTGGTGTGCTGCTCTCCCCCCCCCTGGCGGCGCTGCTGATGGCCACCAGCTCGATCACAGTGGTGCTCAATGCCCTGCTGCTGCAGGGGCCAGCCCCCCGGAGGCCCCTGCCGTGACGCCTGGAGCCGAGGCCCGGTCGCCCCTTGCCGATCCCAGCGGGGACCCCTTGCCCCGGGGCCGCTTTCTGGTGCTGGAGGGGATCGATGGCTGCGGCAAGACGACCCAAATTGATGCCCTGGCCCAGTGGTTGCCCCGGAGTGGCCTGCTGCCCCCCGGCGCTGAACTGCTGGTGACCCGCGAGCCGGGGGGCACGGCCCTGGGCCAGGCCCTGCGCCAACTGTTGCTCCATGCCCCCGCTGAGGCGGCCCCGGAGCCCACGGCCGAGCTGCTGCTCTATGCCGCCGACCGGGCCCAGCATGTGCAGCAACGGATTGCCCCGGCCCTGGCGGCCGGCCACTGGGTGCTCAGCGATCGCTTCAGCGGCTCCACAGCCGCCTACCAGGGCCATGGCCGGGGCCTGTCCCTGGCCCTGATCGAGCAGCTGGAACGCATCGCCACGGCCGATCTCCAGCCCGATCTCACCCTTTGGCTGGATCTGCCCCTGGCCGAATCCCGCCGCCGCCGCGGCGAGCGGGCGGCCGACCGCATTGAGGCGGCCGGGGACGCCTTCCTGGAGCGGGTTTGCGCGGGCTTTACCGCCCTGGCGGCCCAACGGGGCTGGTGCCGGTTTGATGCCAGCCTGGCGCCCGAGCAGCTGTCTGAAGCCATCGGGGTCTTGCTGGTGCGGCGCTTTGGACCCTTGGCATGACCGGCATGGCTGAGCCCCGCGACCTGTTTGCCGGTTTGGTGGGCCAGGCCCCGGCCACGGCCCTGCTAACTGCCGCCTTGGACCAACAGCGCCTAGCGCCGGCCTATCTGTTCTGTGGAGCCGATGGGGTGGGCCGTTCCCTCGTGGCCCGGCGTTTCCTCGAGGGTGTGATCGCCGGCGCCAAGGGAGCGCCGTCGGTGCGCCGCCGCCTGGAGGAGGGCAACCATCCCGACCTGCTCTGGCTGGAGCCCACCTACCAGCACCAGGGCCAGCTGATCCCCGCTTCGGAGGCCCTTGAGATGGGCATCAGCCGTAAGGCGCCGCCCCAGTTGCGCCTGGAGCAGGTGCGCAGCGTGGCCCAGTTCCTGGGCCGGCGGCCCCTGGAATCGCCCCGCTGCCTGGTGGTGATCGAGAAGGTGGAGGCGATGGCCGAGGGGGCCGCCAATGCCCTGCTCAAAACCCTGGAGGAACCCGGTGGCGGCCTGCTGATCCTGTTGACGGCGGCGCCAGAGCGCCTGCTCAGCACGATTCGCTCCCGCTGCCAGCAGATCCCCTTTCGCCGCCTCAGCCCCGCCGAGGTGGCCGAAGTGCTGCAGGGGCAGGCGCCCCTCCCAAGCGCCGATCCGCCGGAACTGCTGGAGCTGGCGGCCGGCTCCCCCGGGGCCCTGCTGCAGTGCCGCCAGCAATGGGCAGCGTTGCCAGAAGGCCTGGCCGAGCGGCTTTGGAGCCTGGGCAGCGCGATTGATGCCAGGGGGTCTGGGTTTGGGCCGAAGGCCGGGGGCAATCCCATCGAGGCCCTGACCCTGGCCCGGGACCTCTGTGAGGCCCTCGATGGCGAACAGCAGCTCTGGCTGCTGAATTGGTGGCAATGGCGCCTTTGGCGCCAGCGGCCCGAGCCTGGCGTGCAGCGTCGCCTGGAAACCCTGCGCAGCCACCTGGGCTCCTACGTGCAACCACGGCTCGCCTGGGAAGTGGCCCTGCTGGAACTCTCAGGCCTAGGCGGCAACCCCTAATCCCATGGGATTGCCTGCTGGCAACGGCCCGTTAGGCGGTGGGGCTAAAGAGTTTGCGGGTTTCGCGGGCCTGGTGGACCACGTCGGTGAGGGTTTCGAGCTGGGGACCCGTGGGTAACTCCAGGCAGTAGCCGGCGCCATACACCGTCTTGATGAAACGGGGTTTGCGCGGATCCGGTTCGAGCTTGGTGCGCAGGTGGCGGATATGGACCCGGATCGTTTCGATGTCGTCATCGGGCTCGTAGCCCCACACCTCCTTGAGGATCAGGGAAGGGGCCACGGTCTGGCCATGGCGCTGCAATAGGCAGTGCAGCAGTTCAAATTCCAGGTGGGTGAGCCGCACCGGCTCTTCGAACCAAATCGCCTCAAAGCGTTCGGGCACCAGGGTGAGGCAGCCGTAGTTGAGGATTTCGTTGAGCTGGCTCGACACCGGGGTGCGCACGCTGCGGCGCAGCAGGGCCTTCACCCGAATGAGTAGTTCCTCGAGGTCGAAGGGTTTGGTGAGGTAGTCATCGGCGCCGGAATTGAAGCCGCTCACCTTGTCCTTGATGCCCCCCAGGGCCGTGAGCATCAGGATCGGGATCTGGGCGGTGCGCTCATCCCGGCGCAGCCGCTGGCAGAGGGTCAGGCCATCAACGTTGGGCAGCATCAGATCCAGCAGGATCAGGTCTGGTACGTATTGCATGGCTAGGGCCTGGCCCTTGATGCCTTCGGCGGCGCGTTGCACCTCAAACCCGCTGTGCTCCAGGTGGCCTGCCACTAGGTCCAACATGTCGCTGTCGTCTTCGATCAGCAGGATGCAGGGCTTCATGGGGTCGATCTAAAGGGCTTGAGGCGGTCAGACAAACGCTCCCGCTCCGGATGATTTGCGGCATTCTCCCTAATTGGGCCGGTTTGGGGAGGGTCTGCCGAGCTAGTTGATTCGGCCGGTTCGGGGAAAAATGCAATGGGGCTAAGGGGTCTCCCCGCTAGCCCCCTTTGTCGAGGGGGCAAACCTTCAGAATTTCTTCCGCTGAAGCCGTTGCCAATTTGACGGAATTGTTTACAGCCAAAGCCAGTTGTTGCGGATCGGCCTTGCTGCTGCAGCACCTTGGCCCTGGCGGCAGCCATAAAAAAACCCCAGCCGAGGCTGGGGTTGGCAAAGCTCCCCGGGCGGGATTCGAACCTGCGACCAATCGATTAACAGTCGATCGCTC
>JAEMQZ010000064.1 GCA_016463595.1 Synechococcales cyanobacterium SupBloom_Metag_052
GGGCTGGGGCTGGGGCGCTACCCGGTTGTTCAAAAGCTGCGAAAGGAGGTGGCACCGAAAGACCATCGCCCAGGCCGGGGATCGGCACCACCGCCGAGCGGGCCAGCAGCACCCAGCCGCCGGGGCTGTGGTAGCCGAGGTCCACCCGGTAGTCGCGGTCGGCCAGGGGCAGGGCCATGCCCCATTGGCTGGCGGAGCGCTCGACGCTCACTTCTTGTTGGGCATGGGGGCTCGCGGCCGCGTCGCCCGAGAGGCCAGTGACATCGGCGATGCGCAGGCTGAGGGCGCTGGCGCCGGACTGCTCCAGGCCCCGGCGGTCGGCCTCGCTCAGCTGCCAGCTGGCGAAGCCCCACTGGGGTCCCTGGGCGGTGAAATGGAGCTGGGTCTGCTGGCCCATGCCAGAGCTGGCAATGCCAGAGGTCGCGGCACCAGCGCTTGGGGCTTCAGTCCAATCCCCAGGGGTTGGGCCAGGACCTGCCGGAACCTCGCCAGCAACCTGGGGTTCGGGGCCGCTGCCCTTACCAAGGAGGGCGTTGAAGCCTCTCTTCAGGGAACCCAGGGCATTACGTGCGGTTTCACCAAGCGACTGGCTCATGGACAGGGCCTAACTGGCCGTCTTCCTAAGTGATGGGGGCGCAGATATTGTGTCTAGGGCGACCAAAATCGCAAAATCCTGACCCGGAACTGCTGGCCTCGGGCCGGCATTGGCAGGCTGTTTTTGCCTAGACCAGGACCAGTAGCGTCCTCCCCGCCAGGTGCCTGAATCCCTCTCCCCTGCTGCCCCCCTCAGCTGGGACCAGCTCCAGGCCCTGGCGGCTCCGGAGCCCGATCGGGTTCGCGGAGCAACCAATGCCCAGGCCCAGCTGCGCCTGTTTTGCAGCAACGAGTCCGACGTCCGGGTCACCCTCTATCGGGACCACCACGCCTGGTGTCCCTACTGCCAAAAGGTGTGGTTGTGGCTGGAGGAACAGCAGATCCCCTACCGGATCCGCAAGGTGACGATGAACTGTTACGGCGACAAGGAGGGCTGGTACCGGCAGCGGGTGCCCTCCGGGATGCTGCCCGCCCTGGAGCTCGATGGCCGGCTGATCACCGAAAGCGACGAGATCCTGGCGGCCCTCGAAGCCGCCTTCGGCCCCCTGGAGCGCTCCCTGGAGGACCCGGAAGTGCGAGCTCTGCGCCAGCTAGAGCGGCGCCTGTTTCGGGCCTGGTGCCAGTGGCTCTGCTACTCGGGCGAGGCGGGCCCGGCCAGCGAGCCGGCCGAGCGCCACTTTGACAAAATTGCAGACTTGGTCGATGGGGCCCTGGCCACCCATCCGGGCCCCTGGTTCCTGGAGCGCTTCAGCAGTGTTGATCTGATCTTCACGCCCTACCTGGAGCGCATGGGCGCCAGCCTCAGCTACTACAAGGGCTATGGCCTGCGCCATCGTCACCCGGCCATCGACCGTTGGTTCTCGGCCCTGGAGCAGCGGCCCACCTACCTGGGTACCCAGTCCGACTTCCACACCCACGCCCACGACCTGCCGCCCCAGATGGGCTGCTGCCTGGCCAGTGGCAGTGAGGCCCAGCGGGCCTGCGCCCGCCAGATCGACCAGGGGCCCTGGCTGCCGGGGGAGGCCAATAGAGCTCCTGGGCCCGATGACCACGACTTGGCCGCTGCGCCAGGCGCCTTACCCGTACTGGAAACCCGCCAGCTCGAACCGCCAGGGGCGGCCCTGGAGGCCCTGGCTCGCGTACTGAAACACCGGCAGAGCTTGCTGGCCGTGAATCCCCATGCCGGCGCCGGTTTGGACCAGGGCCTGGCCTGTGCCCTCACCCGCCTGGTGACCGGTGAGGCCTGCCCGCCCCCGGCGGGCTCGGCGGCGGGGCTGCGCTACCTGCGCGACCGCATCAGTGTGCCCCGCGATATGTCCCTGCATGGGGCCCGGCGCCTACGCCAGGCCCTCGAGAGCACGGCCCAGCTGGATCCAGCCGTTGGCACCCCATCGCGAATTCCGATCCCAACCAGCCACCGCCGCGACCAGGATCCTCGGGGCTTTGCCCTGGCCTGATGGTCAGTATGTGAAGGGTTCAGCTGGTCTGGCCAGGCGCCAAGATTGTCCGCGGGAGAAACCCTCACCCTGCTGGGTGGCTATGCCGCCGGCAGTGGCCAGATGGCCCTGTTTGGCGTGATCGCGGCGGCGGCGACGGGGGCCATCCTTGGCGACAACATCGGTTACTGGGTCGGGCGCCGCTTCGGCTGGGACCTCCTGCTGCGCCTGGGCCTGTGGTTGCGCCAGAGCCCGGAGCAGATGGAGCTGCTGCGCCAGCGCTTCCTGCGTCACGCATCGGCCTCGGTGTTCTTAGGACGCTTTGTGGCGGTATTGCGGATCCTGGCCGGCCCCATGGCCGGAGCCGTTGGCATGCCCTACGGCCGCTTCCTGGTCTGCAACGTCTGCGGGGCGCTGCTTTGGTCGACCTCAATGGTGAGTTTGGCCTGGTTGGGGGGGCGCTGGATTCCGATCGATCGAATGATTACTGGCGTGATGCAGTTCGGCCTGGGGCTGCTGGTGCTTGTGGCCCTGCTGGCCTTTCTGCCCAAATGGATCTCCCGCTGGCAAGCCGGCCTCCTGGATAGGAACATCGGCTGCTCCGGGCCGGAGGCCCTGCCCCCCGGGGATCGGCCCTGCTGAACCGCTGGAGCCTGGGCTCAGCGACCCGATAGGGAATCTTTGCGGGTTAGCAGGTACTGGACCAGTTCTTCCTGAAGGGCTAGCAGTTCCCGCGTGCAGCCCCGGAAGGCGGCCCGATGGCGTATCTCATCGTGCCGGGTGTGGAGGTCCCGCAGCATCAGCTCGATGGAGTCGAGTTCAGCCCTGTTCATTAGCCCATGCCGCTTGCAAGCACCTTATCAAGCCTGTCTAGGTCCCTTGTCACCATCAGCCTGGCAGCTGGCAGGCAGGGAGGCTATCGCTAGCGTTCGGCCACTGCCCGCTCCCCATGCGCCCGTTCCTGTTCGGCTCCGCCGCCATGGCGATCAGCTTGCTGCCATTGACGGTGGCAGCTCCCACGCTGGTTGGGCTGCCGCCAGCCAGGGCGGTCGAAATGCAGGGGCAGTCCTGGTTCAGCACTCCCCCGTGGCAGGTGATTTTCACCAATTACTACAGCGATGTGAACCAGGTGGGGGGCGAGTACTACTTCACTGTCACCCTGCCGGAGGCGGCGGGGGTGGGTCTTGGTGGCTTGACAATCACCCAGACCCGGGGCGTGGATCGCAGCTTTTATTTTGATCTTGCTGCCTCCCGAGCCTTCCTTGGCAGGCCCCGCCATGGGGGAGCTGCTGTGCCCGTCCAGGTCCGCTTCGATGGCGATCAGCGTCGCTTCCAGATCAGCTTCCCCGAGCCGCTTCAGCCGGGATCCACGGTTACCTTGGCCCTCAAGCCCTGGATGAATCCCACCCAGGCCGACACCTACATGTTTGCGGTGGAGGCCCTGCCGGCCGGTCCCAATCCGGCGCCTGCCCCGCTCGGCTACGCCACCATGCCGATCTACAGCTACTCCCGCTTTTAGGCCAAGCCTTCGGTCTGGGCCCCATTGCGCCCAGCATCTAGTTGCCTGCGCCAGGATGGGGGGCCGCCGCCAAGTTGCCATGGAAGCCCGCTGGAATGGAGAGTTGATTGCCAGCAGTGACGACATCGTCAAGCTGGAGGGAAACGCCTATTTCCCCGCAGATTCCCTCGTTACGGCGAATTTGCGGCCCTCAAGCCACACCAGCGTGTGCAGTTGGAAAGGCACCGCCCAGTACTACGACCTGGTTGTCGGCGAGGCGATCAATGCCAATGCGGCCTGGTACTACCCCGAGCCCAAGGCGGAAGCTGCCTCCATCAAGGGAAGGGTGGCCTTCTGGAAGGGAGTCCAGGTCAGTTGAACCAAGCGATGCAGTCGGCTCCGTAGCCAAATACGAGCTGATAGAGGCGCTGACAGGGTGTGGGCGCCTTGACCCCTGAATTCCCGTCCCAGGGCCTAGCGGGGACCCTTTAAGAGGACATCAGGGGAAAGGAGCCCGTTCAGAGGCGGCGCCGGAAGCCATCCTCGGCGACCCGGTTGGCCTGGGACGAATCGTTGTCGGCGTTGCGGCTGAGCCGCCAAACATTGCGGCCCAGGCGCCTGGCCACTAGGCCCCCCCGCTGGACGACGGCGCTGCCGGGACGGGCTCCAAGCAATTGGGCGACTTCGGCGGTGCTTAAGGGGGCGCCGGTGCGGATGGCCAGGTCGGTGATGTCTAGCCGCTGGCGTAGGGCCGTCAGATCGACGCTGGAATCGGCCCCCTCGGGGAGCTCCGGCCAAAACGGCGCCAGGGCCGGGTTGGCCACCTGCAGGCTGCGCATTAGTCCGAGACCCATGAAGGCCAGGGCCTGGTCGGGCTGGACCCCCTGGTCGATGGCCTGGGCCAGCCATTCGGCCATGCCATCACGGCTGGGGCCGACGCCATTGGTGCTAGGGGCGGTTGAGGGCTGGCTAGCCATGGATCGGGCCTCAAGCGATGGCTGGACGGTATCGGCTCGGGGCCGCGGCGCAAGGGGGGCTGACCGGTAAGATCACGCTGCTCCATCAGCATGGATCTGCTGAGGACCGAACCACGACGTCCTCAAGGTCCGCCTCCATGGAGCGCAATCTTTCCCCTAGCGATCGAGGCCGAAGGCGACGCCAGGCCCCGATTGCCATTACGGGAACGGATTTGGGCATGGGCGGTGGCCATGGGGCCCAGGAGGCCTCGGCCCCTAGCTGCGTGATCACCACGGACAACGAGGCGCCGCGGCTGGCTCGCCAGTCCAGCCAAGTGCAGTCGATCGAGCTGCGCACCTATGTGTTTCTCGATTCGCTCCAACCCCAGCTGGCGGCCTACATGGGCACGGTCTCCCAGGGGTTTCTGCCGATCCCCGGCGATGCCTGCCTCTGGCTGGAGGTGTCCCCTGGCATGGCGGTCCACCGCGTTACGGACATCGCCCTGAAGGCAAGCAGTGTGCGCCTGGGCCAAATGATTGTGGAGCGGGCTTTCGGCTCCCTGGCCCTTTATCACCGGGACCAAAGCAATGTGCTGCACTCCGGCCAGGTGGTGCTCGAGGCGATTGGCAGCCGGATCGAGCTGCGCAGCCGCTGCGAAGTCAGCTGGACCGAAATCATCCGTGCCATCACCCCGGACCACGCTGTTCTGATTAACCGGCTGAATCGGCGCGGTTCGATGATTCAAGCCGGCATGAGCATGTTCATTCTCGAAACCGAGCCGGCCGGTTACGTGCTGTTCGCCGCGAACGAGGCCGAAAAGTCCTCCAACATCACAGTCGTTGACGTCAAGGCTGTTGGGGCCTTCGGTCGCCTCACCCTGGCCGGGCGCGAAGGCGATGTCGAAGAGGCGGCCGCCGCCGCCATGCGGGCCGTGGCCCAGATCAACCGCACCGCCAAGGCTTAAGTCCTTGGCTAGCAGGGGAGTAAGACCTTTGAACTCCAGTCTTGTTAAGCGGACCCCCTTGAAGGGAAGGACGCTTTAACGCAAGCCAAGCAACCGTTTCAGTCCAGGGGCGATCAATCGGGCCGCCTTGCCGCGGCTGCCGAGTTTGTCTTTCAAGTGGGCGGGCATCTGGCCGTAGGTCATGGCCGCTTCCCGCACCCAGAAAATTGGGTCATAGCCACCGCCTGGTCCCAGCTTGGCGCTGAGGATTTCACCGCGGCAGAGGCCCTCGGCCTCCAGCACCGTGGTGCCGGAGGGATCGGCCAGGGCCATGGCGCTGTTGAAGCTGGCACTGCGGTAGGGGGTCGGCCCCAGCTCCTGGAGCAGGCGATCGATGCGCTCAGGGTCGGTGGGCGCGTAGCGCGCCGAATACAGCCCCGGAGCCCCGCCTAGGGCATCCACTTCCAGGCCCGAATCGTCGGCCAAGGCCCAATGGCCGGTGAGGCTGGCCACGGCTTCCGCCTTGAGGCGGGCATTGGCCAGGTAAGTGCTGCCCGTTTCCTCGATTTCCAGGGCGTCCGGCTGGCGGCGGACCTCCAGATCAACGGCATCCAACATGGCGGCGATTTCAGCCACCTTGTAGGGGTTGCCACTGGCAATCACCAGAACGGAACGGGGCAAGCCGGTTAGGGCAGGGCCCGCCATTCTCCCTAATGGCGCTCTTCAGAGGTGGGCTGAAGGCGGATAGCCATCGTGGTTTTGCCCTCAAGCCGCTCTCCAGAGATGGGATCGGGAGCGAGCTGGAGCCGGTGATGGGGGTGAAGGGTCGGCTAGGTCGCTGGCGAGCGGATAGGGCGGACCTGCGGGATTGATGATTCCATCCCCTAGGGCAGGCAATCGGGGGCGCCCGCTAGTTGTCGAGCTTCTGACAGGCGCCAAGCCCAGTCCAGGGCGGTTGCGATTGCCAACGCTTGGCGGTTGCGGGGGTTTGGCGCCCGTAGGCTGCCGACAATCCCTGTGCCCACTGGGCTTGCCATGGAGACCAGCCTGGTTCTACAGAACCTTCTCACGCCTCCGGTTCTGTTCTTTTTCCTCGGAGTACTGGCGGTGCTGGTGGGCTCGGATCTCGAGATCCCCGCTCCCCTGCCGAAGCTTTTTTCCCTTTATTTGCTTCTGGCCATTGGTTTTCGTGGCGGCTTAGAACTTGCCCACAGCGGTTTGGGTGGTCAGGTGCTGCCAACAATCGTGGCGGCCATTTTAATGTCACTGGTTGTGCCGATTTACAGCTTTTGGGTTCTTAAAACCAAGCTTGACAACTTCAATGCGGCGGCAATTGCAGCCACCTATGGCTCCATCAGTGCGGTGACCTTTATCACCGCCCAAAGCTTCCTGGAAAGTCAAAAGATCGGTTTTGATGGTTTCATGGTGGCCGCCTTGGCCCTGATGGAATCACCAGCCATCATCGTTGGCTTGCTCTTGGTGAAATTGGCAGCCCCGCAAAAACGACCTGACACCAAGGGGATGCGTTGGGGCGCGGTGCTGCACGAGGCGTTCCTTAATAGTTCAGTTTTCCTGCTGATTGGCAGCTTGATCATTGGGGTTTTGGTGGCAACCAGCAGCCCCCATGGTGCCGAAAAGATGTTGCCCTTCACGGATAAACTTTTCTACGGAGCCCTTAGCTTTTTCTTATTGGATATGGGCATTGTGGCGGCCCAGCGCCTCTCGGATCTCCGCAAGGCAGGCCCCTTCCTGATTGGCTTCTCAGTGATTATGCCCTTGTTCAATGCCGTGGTGGGAGCCTTTATTGCCAAAGGCCTAGGCTTGGGCCATGGCAATGCCTTGCTGTTTGTGGTGCTCTGCGCCAGTGCTTCCTACATCGCGGTCCCAGCTGCCATGCGCATGACCGTGCCTGAGGCTAATCCCAGTCTCTATATCTCCACAGCGCTCGGGGTCACCTTCCCATTCAATATCATTGTGGGCATCCCTGCTTACATGGCTCTCATTAACACACTCCTCCCTGCCGCTAGCTAAAGCAATGAAACGTGTTGACCTCATCCTCAGTGAGCGGGAACTGGACAAGGTGATCAAGGTGATCGATTCGTCCGGTGCTCCGGGCTATTCGGTGATGCGCCATGTCACCGGTAAGGGGCCCCACGGCATGGTGTCGGAATCGATGGATTTCAGCGGCTTGGGCGCCAATGCCCACGTGATCATTTACTGCGAAAGCGAAGTGCTCAGCCGTTTGCGCGAGGGTGTGCAGCCCCTCCTCGATTACTACGGCGGCGTGGCCTTTGTGGCCGATGCCCACCCCCTTTAAGGGCCTGCCCCCGGCAATGATCGCCAAGTACTGGTCCTGAGGGGGGCATGCCTTGGTTTGGCTGCGGATGCAGCAGCGTTGGGACAGCCCTTAATCCGTCTGTGGTGGTATTTCCTGCCTAGATGCCCAAAGTCAAGCCCCCAGGTCAGGCCGCCATTGGCCTTGCCCTGGGGGCTTTTGGCTGGGAGGGATCGCTCTGATGCTTGCCCTGACTGGGATTTCAAAGAGTTGGGCGAATTCTGGTCAGCCCAGGCCAGCGGCCCGAGAAGCAATTCACAACATTTTGTGTGCCATTGATCAACGCTGCTTATCTGTAGCCCTAGGTACCGTGATGGTGCCAATTGTCCAGAAAGCTTGACGTAGGGAAGGCTTGGCGAGCATGGTTGCAAGCGAACATTCCACCCCCTCCTCCAGGAGCAGGTAATGGCAAACGAAACCATGGGCATCGCCCTCGGCATGATCGAAACCCGGGGTCTGGTCCCCGCCATCGAGGCAGCCGACGCCATGACGAAGGCCGCTGAAGTCCGCCTGATCGGGCGTGAATTCGTCGGTGGCGGTTACGTGACGGTGTTGGTCCGTGGCGAAACCGGCGCTGTTAACGCTGCAGTCCGCGCTGGCGCCGACGCCTGCGAACGGGTTGGTGACGGCCTAGTGGCCGCCCACATCATTGCCCGCCCCCACCGGGAAGTCGAGCCTGCTCTTGGTAGCAGCTCTGGCTTCGTTGGTGCGAAGGACTGAGGTCTGATGCGCGACCCGAGCGGCCGCTCTCACCTCTAACCCTTCCCCCCCGAACCACTGGAGATTCCCCATGAGCAAGAAGTACGACGCTGGGGTTAAGGAGTACCGCGACACGTATTGGACTCCTGACTACGTTCCCCTCGATTCCGACCTGCTGGCGTGCTTTAAGTGCACCGGCCAGGACGGTGTGCCCAAGGAAGAAGTGGCAGCCGCCGTGGCTGCTGAATCGTCCACCGGCACCTGGTCCACCGTGTGGTCCGAGCTCCTCACCGACCTCGACTTCTACAAGGGCCGTTGCTACCGCATCGAAGACGTCCCCGGTGACAAGGAGGCCTTCTACGCCTTCATCGCCTATCCCCTCGACCTGTTCGAAGAGGGATCGATCACCAACGTGCTGACCTCCCTGGTCGGCAACGTCTTCGGCTTCAAGGCCCTGCGTCACCTGCGCCTCGAAGACATCCGCTTCCCGCTCGCCTTCATCAAGACCTGCGGTGGCCCCCCCAACGGCATCCAGGTCGAGCGCGACCGGATGAGCAAGTACGGCCGGCCCCTGCTCGGTTGCACGATCAAGCCCAAGCTCGGCCTTTCCGGCAAGAACTACGGCCGGGTGGTGTACGAGTGCCTGCGTGG
>JAEMQZ010000143.1 GCA_016463595.1 Synechococcales cyanobacterium SupBloom_Metag_052
GGCGGCTGCGCGCCTTACTTTCAGCAGGGCAATTCAACCAAGCCAGGTTGAGGGCAACGACCCAACCCAAAGGCCTTAATAATCAGACTCGCCCCCGGGTCTGCTCCAGCCAATCCTCCAGCAGGCTCCAGTCATCGCGCTGATCAATCGCCGCCCAGATCCGCTCAATCTCAGCGCGCACCGGCGTGATCGGCAGGTTCCAGCGGGCCAGGGTGGGGGCGATCGTTTCGGGCTGGGGCCAGGTCTGGCTCCAGGCCCACCAGGCATCCCGCCAGGCCAACCAGGTAGCCCGGGGCGGGTCCGGCGCCCCCGGCACAAACGGCGCCAGGGCTTCCGCTTCCGCTGGTAAGCCAGCCAGGGCGACATGGCGCTCCAGGCAGGCAAAAAAGGAGCCATAGGCCACCGGCCAGTCCACCAGCAATTGCAACGTCGGCAGGAGCAGATCCGGCAGCTCATCGCTGGCCAGCCAATCCTTGCCACCGGGTTCAAGCAACGCAGCGTCAAAGCCGAGCCGGCGCATCAGGCGGGAGCGGTAATGGGCGGTGTAAACAGAACCGAAGCGCCCTAGGCGTTGCTCCAACTCCTGGCGCGGCCAGAGCATGGCCAGGGGCTCCTGCAGCAGGCGCAGGTTGTGGTGACAAACGCGTGGCTGCTGGCCGTAGGCATAGAGGGAGGTTTGGTCGAAATAGGCGGCAGTGAAGCCCGGATCCCAGCTGTCTAAAAAGGCAAACGGTCCGTAATCAAAGCTCTCACCAGCCAGCGACATGTTGTCGGTATTGAGCACCCCATGGGTGAAGCCAGCCACCATCCATTCGGCCGCCAGGCGGGCCACCCGCTCCACCAGTTCGCCATAGAGGGCCAGGCCCCGATCCTCCGCGTCGAGCCGATCGAGCTGGGGGTAATAGGTGGCCTGCACATGGCGCCAGAGGCGCTCCAGTTGCTGGGGCTCACGTCGATGCAGTAGCCGTTCGCAGCTGCCAAAACGCAGGTGGGTGCGGGCCAGGCGCACCATCACCGAACTGCGGGTGGGCGAGGGTTCATCGCTCCGATAGAGCTCTTCGCCGGTTTCCACCAGGCTGAGGGTGCGGCTGGTGCTCACCCCCAACCGGTGCAGGGCCTCAGCGGCAATGATTTCACGCACGCCACCTTTAAGCGTCAGCCGGCCATCGCCGCCCCGGCTCCAGGGGGTGGTGCCGCTGCCCTTGCTGCCCAGGTCCTGGAGATCGCCACGGATATCGCGCAGCTGGCCATAGAGGAAGCCGCGACCGTCGCCAAGGAAGGGGTTGTAGGTGCCGAACTGGGTGCCGTGATAACGCAGGGCCAGCAGCGGCTGGCGCGCCTCGAAACGGCCATAGGCCGCCTCGAAATCCCGATCCGCCACGGCGGCCGGATCGAGCCCCAACTGCTCCAGCAGGGCGTCATTGCGAAAGCGAAGCCGAGTCTGGGGGAAGG
Source organism: Synechococcales cyanobacterium SupBloom_Metag_052 (assembly GCA_016463595.1). GTDB lineage: Bacteria > Cyanobacteriota > Cyanobacteriia > PCC-6307 > Cyanobiaceae > BAIKAL-G1. The sequence continues at coordinate 1,453 of JAEMQZ010000143.1, forward strand.
CTGCCGCTTCCACCCCATCCCAATAGGCATCGCCCAGCCCTTCGATCGAGGGCTCAAAGGGCAAGGCCAGCAGGGGATTGGCGGCGCAATCGGCGGCAGACATCGGTAGGGGACGGGGTCCAGGTGCCAGCAAAGGGCGTGAGCCACCCCAGACCCCTTGACCCTAGGGAGAGCCGCGCCCAGCCAGGCTCACCGATTGGGTCGTGGCAGGATCAGGCTTCCTTGCCCATGGACGCGTGGCGAACAACAACAGCTCAGCGCGACCCGTCCTGGTCACCCTGCTGGTGGCCCTGGGTGTGGTGGGCGGCCTGGCCCTGCTGGCCTGGCTGGGCATCGTGATGCTCGATCTCAAGCACCTCAACACCGGTGGGTTCACGTTGCCTTGACGTTGGCTGGGGGCACTCCCAACCGAATGACTCGGCTGCCCTAGGGATGAACTTCTATCCCCCGAGTTCCCAAGGGGCTGATCGAGGAACCTCTACGAACTTGCGACTTTTGGGGGTTAGGACCGATCGCCGCGGCTATAGAAAAGCGTCCCAACCCGCTGGATGTGATCAATCAGCTCGGCAGACTGCAGGGACGATTGCACGGAAAGATCAAAGCGCCAGGGCAAAAGGAGATCATCCAGGGCACCATCAAGTCGAGCCAGGGTGCGGGCATCAAGGCCGTCTCCGGCAAGGGTGAGATCAATATCAGACCCGGGCCGGTGGCGGCCCAGGGCCCTAGATCCGTAGAGGGTTGCCGTCTCGATGGCCGGGAATGTGGCCAGCGTGGCTTTGATTTTCGCCACGGCGGCGGCAGGCAGACCGTGGCTGGCTGGGGTTGCCTGAGGAGTTGCCTGA
>JAEMQZ010000065.1 GCA_016463595.1 Synechococcales cyanobacterium SupBloom_Metag_052
AGGAGCCTGGACTGTCCGCCAGGGGGCGACGGCAGCGCCCAAGGCAACCACTTAATATGCTAGGATAATATCAAAATTCCATCGGAGGACCATCCTGCGCGCAGAGCCTCCCCAGGCCTGCCCGAGCACGCCCTTTCCGAGGAAACCGCCCCCCATGCCAAGCGAAGAGCGGACAGCGCGCCTCAGCGTGCTGATTGATCCCCAAAAAAAAGCCTGTTTCGAAGCCCTCTGCAAACAGGACGATGTCACCCCATCCCAGGTGGTGCGCCAACTGATTCGGGAATTCATCGAATCCAGGCTTGGTCCAGACTGGAAAAACCAAGTTCTCGGCACTCCCAAACAGAGCTAAATGGCTTCTCGCCAATAGCTCCAAGCCCGGCTCAGCCCATCCCCATTCAACCCTTTACCCCAGAGAGTCCATGAGCGGCGAAAGAATCGGCTTCCGTTACCAAAATGGTGATGCGGTAATTAAGCGCAATCCCCAGGGAAGATCTAGACGCGGTTGGGTCGTATTGCCGGTGGAGCAAAAGAATGCACGGGGCACAATCATGCCTGCCTACATGATCCGCTGGCGTGACAGTGAGCGCCACGAACGGGTGTTGCAACACATGCTTGTTGTCGATCCGGATCCAAGCCAACCGGAGAACCCAGAGATCCTAGATCCTGCCAATTTACCGCCGATCAAAAAATAACCCCAAACCCATGGATTCAAGCCCCAACAAAGCATTTGGCCGGCCATGGTGCAGCCTGGTACGGCCTAGCGATCGTTCGGAGCAATCCAGTAAAGACCGGCGGGAAGCATGGGCAAGCAAACCAATTAAGATCACCAAAATCATTAATACTTGCAAGGGCGTGATTCCTAAGATGAAGGTCTTGCCTTGCTAAAAGTCTTGCCTAGAGGAAATGCGCTTGCTGACTGGAGCAAATTACCGTCGGCATTGCAATAGGCAAATACTTCCCAAATTACCCATATTCCCGCATCAACATAAAGGCAATTACCTTTGCATAAATGCCCACATCAAAAGCATACTATCGAGAGCTATTATCTTTTATGTAGCCGTAAGTACGGCCTGCAGAGATAAACAGGCAGCCTTCGCACTACACCGCCAGACCATCACGCCTATCCATCTAGCCGTCGCAAAGCATTTGCAAGCCACAGGATAGGCAACTGTTAACCAAAGCATAATAACGACACTATCTACGAGCTCTAGAATGAACTGCGAAATGATTTTTCCATGGAACAACCAAAAATTGTATCTCTGCTGGCGCCCCGCCCATGACCGGTGACACGAAAACGGATCTGTTCCGGTTGCGACGAAGACCGTGGACAGAAAAGATTACCGATCAATCCTTCCGTCTACTTGCCACCGTGCTGGCATCCTTGGTTGGCTTGATTTTAGCTGCCATTTTATTCACTGTTCTGGCCGGTTCCCGCACCGCCATGGCATCCTTTGGGCTGGGCTTCCTTACAACATCAAATTGGAACCCGGTTACCAATGAATATGGGGCCTTCACGGCCATCTACGGTACTCTTGTAACCTCCCTTTTATCCCTCTTAATTGCCGTCCCACTTGGAGTTGGCACGGCAATTTTTCTAACCGAAAATTTTATCCCTTTGAAGGGCCGTCAGATCATTGGAATGATGGTTGAGTTGCTTGCCGCCATCCCATCGGTTGTCTTGGGATTGTGGGCCATCTTTGTGATGGAGCCTTTCCTCAGACCCATTCTCGGCTCCCTCCATACTACCTTGGGTTGGCTGCCCTTCTTTTCAACCGAACCACAAGGCCCTGGCATTGCCCCGGCAATCCTGATTCTTGTCGTCATGATTTTGCCAATCATCACAGCGATTGCAAGGGACTCCCTATCGCAGGTTCCCACTGAATTGCGCCAAGCAGCCTATGGAATTGGCACCTCCCGATGGGGCGCCATTTTTCAAGTAATTTTGCCAGCCGCCATTTCCGGAATCGCTGGTGGAGTGATGCTCTCATTAGGCAGGGCGATGGGCGAAACGATGGCAGTAACGATGATTATCGGAAATTCTAATAATTTCAGCCTCTCCTTACTCGCCCCTGGCAACACGATTGCATCGATGCTTGCCAACCAGTTTGGTGAAGCCGATGGCAGCCAAGTTTCGTCATTGATGTATGCAGCATTTGTCTTGATGCTGCTCACATTAGTAGTGAATGTACTGGCTCAATGGATTGTGCGTCGTCTCAGCCTACGTTACACCTGAGTCCCCCATGACAACCACTCCGATCACGTCTTCTGGCCACCGCCCTGGCAATACCGCCAAGTCGTCCCTGCACCGCCAGCCCAACCTTCCCAGGAACCGTTGGAATGCAGTATTTACAATCTTAGCTGGGCTTTTTGCAGCGATTGTTGTCTTGCCCCTATTGCTCGTCTTGGCCTATGTGGTGATCAAGGGTGGCTCAAGCATGAGCCTAAAACTGCTAACCGATCTGCCGCCAGCCCCCGGCATGACAGGTGGTGGCATTGGCAACGCCATCATAGGAACCTTGATTGTTAGCTTGATTGCAGCCCTAATTGCGATTCCTATCGGAGTGGGCGGCGGCATTTACCTGGCTGAATATTCGAAAAGTGGGCCCTTTGCCAGCTTTGTTCGCTTTGGCACCAATGTGCTATCGGGAGTGCCTTCGATTATCTGCGGGGTTTTTGTCTATGGTCTGATTGTAGCCACCCGTATTTTCTTTGACCAAAGCTATAGCGCTATGGCCGGTGGGATTGCCTTGTCTGTGCTGATGCTTCCCACGATCATCAAAACAACTGATGAGGGATTAAAGCTGGTTCCCCAAGAGCTGCGTTGGGGTGCCATTGGCGTAGGAGCCTCCAAGTTTGTAACCATAACCCGCATCACCTTACCAACGGCGATGAAGCCAATTGCTACGGGGATCGTACTAAGTATCGCCCGCGCCGCTGGAGAAACAGCCCCCCTAATCTTCACTGCCTTATTTTCACCATTTTGGCCAGAAGGACTGTTTAGTCCAATCGCCTCAATGTCGGTTCTAATTTATAACTTTGCGATCATGCCATACGACGTACAGATCGCACTGGCATGGGCCAGTTCGTTCGTCCTGGTCATGATGATTTTGATCATGAACATTTTTGCCCGTTACCTAGGAAGCCTCAATCGCATTTGATCGACCCAACCCTTAAACCCCATTCCCAAAAGCCATGAACGCCTCCAACAACCCCTCCACCAGGCCCCAGTCAAGCAATCCTGCCCCTGAGACTTGCCTATCGTTAGAAAATGTCAGCATCAGCTATGGCAACGGTAAAAATGTTGCTGTCAACAATGTCTTCATGGAAATCCCCAAGGGGAAAGTAACAGCCTTCATTGGTCCCTCTGGCTGCGGCAAATCCACGGTTTTGCGGGCTCTCAACCGCATGAATGATCTGATCGAGGGCTGTGGCCTCACGGGCCGGGTTCTTTTTGATGGCCAAGACCTCTATGACAAGCGGGTGGATCCCGTCGAAGTGCGCCGCCGGATTGGCATGGTTTTCCAGAAGCCAAACCCATTCCCGAAATCGATCTATGAGAACATTGCTTTTGGTGCCCGGATCAATGGCTACCAAGGGGACATGGATGAGCTCGTCGAAAGTTCATTGCGGAAGGCGGCACTTTGGGATGAGGCTAAGGACAAGCTCAAAGAGAGCGGTTTTTCGTTGTCGGGTGGTCAGCAACAGCGCCTCTGCATCGCCCGCACAATTGCCGTGGAACCTGAGGTGATTTTAATGGATGAACCTTGTTCGGCACTTGATCCGATCTCGACCTTAAAGATCGAAGAAACGATGCATGAACTCAAGAAAATCTTCACCATCGTGATCGTCACCCACAACATGCAACAGGCAACGCGTGTTTCCGATCTCACTGGTTTCTTCAATGTGACCGACCTAGTCGACTACGAAGGCAAAGTGGGCTGCCTTGAAGAGTTTGGCGAAACCGAACGAATCTTCAATTCACCTGCCCAGCAAGCGACCCAGGATTATGTCTCAGGCCGATTTGGCTAGGGCGCTTAGCTTTGAAAACCACCACAGGCCCCGCTGTTTTGCAGCAATCGAGTCGCACTCCACCAAGGGCCTGGCTATAACGTTAGTCTTGGGCGGTTGGATTTTGATCGATCCCGCCTGCCTCAATTACGGGGAGAACGCCATTGGAAGAATTCAAGGGAGCATTCCAGAACGAGGGGATCCATTCCCCTCTTGAAGGCCATAGTGGCTACCGGGGTGCCAACTGGTCTCCAGAACGGCTTGCCTTTCACCAAAACCTGGAAACCTTTGCCGACCGCATCGGCCTGATCGTTGGTCTCCAGGCCAACGGCAAAATCGGCCAAGATCAGGCGTTTGAAGATATCCGTAAATTATGGTCCCAGTTGAAGGCCAGTAGCAAGGAACTGCTCAGGGACAATTGAGGTTGGAAGCAGGAGCTTGGCTCAGCCTAAATAGTTAGTCAACCAAATTTTGACTTTATTGCTTAGTTGATGGTCAGCCGAGTTGCGACCCGATAGCAGGCCAGCCGGCGGCGCGTTGATGGGCTGTGGGGCCATGGGATGGCAGCTTTAGCCAGGCTGGAGTTAGGGATTTAGGTCGCTGCTGCGCCTTCAGAGTCCGCCAGTTCCACCGGAAATGTGAGCAAGGTCACCTCGCGCTGGGAGAGCCGCCGGCTCCAGGCGCCGCGCAGGGGCTCATTCCAGCGAAAGCCTGCCTCCCTGGCGCGATGGCGTTCGGCGTAGCTGAGGCAGGCCCGGTAGAGCTGGCGGGGTTCGAGTCCCTCCTGCAGCAGGGAATCAAGATCACCACAACGTTCAAACACCTGGGCGATGTAGATGCAGTCGGTGAGGGCCCGGTGGGCTGCCCAGACCGGAACGCCATAGGCCAGGGCTAGATCGCGTACCGATGGCGTTGGCTTCAAGTGCAGGGAGGGCGGCCAGCGGATGTCCTCCATGGTGCAGAGCCAGGGTTTGCTGATCGCTGGCAGCGGCTCGCGGCCAAACCAGGCCCGATCGAATTTGACGTTGTGGGCAACCACCAAATCGGCGGCGTCGAGCATGGCCTCGAAAAAGTGGAGGCCCGCCTGCCAGGGCTGGGGCGTGCGACTGACGGCGGCGCTGATGCCATTGATCGGCTCGGCCGGATTGTCCTGGCAGGGCAGCAAGAACGACACCTGGTCCAACACGGCCCGCTCGGCCACATGAAAAAGCACGGCCCCGATTTCGATGCAGTGGTGCCGCTCGCTTTGCAGGCCGGTGGTTTCGGTATCGAGGATCAGCAGCCGTTCCGGCAGGCGGGGAGAGGCCGGCCCCGATCGAAAACTGGGCAATTGCACCAAGGAGGGAGCAGGGGACTGGTCGATCAAATCCACGGGCACGACAGCAACAAGCGCGCTCTCAAGAACGGAGGCGTTGGCCCCTGGGTGCTGCTGGCCCCGTTTCGGCTGACGCAGTTTGGGCGCGGACTCGGCGGGCTCCAGCTCCGGCCAGAAGGAGGGTTGGGCGATCAAGTCGCTGCTCATCGCCTGCTTCTCCATGCCAGTTGGAGCTCCCGAACCCACCCCATGATCCCAGCTTGCCCAGATAGGCGCCAGGGAACCAGGGGCCCTTCTTAAGCTCAGAACACCGCATCCATTCCCCTTGGCCAAAGCGCTCACCACCGGAGACCGGGCCCCCCTCGTCGCCCTGAACGACCAGGACGGCAGCGAACGCCGCAGCGACCAACTTCAGGGCAAGCCCCTGGTGCTGTTCTTTTATCCCAAGGACGACACCCCCGGTTGCACCATGGAGGCGTGCGCCTTCCGCGATCAATACGGGGCCTTCAGCGATCTTGGTGCCGTGGTTTGGGGGGTGAGTGGTGATGACGCAGCCAGCCACCAACGCTTTGCCCAGCGGCACGGGTTGCCATTCCCATTGCTAGTCGACCGTGGTAATCAGTTGCGTCAGGCCTTTGGCGTGCCCAACAGCCTGTTGGTGATCCCGGGGCGTGTCACCTACCTGATCGACGGGGGCGGCGTGATTCGCCATGTCTTCAACAACCTGCTCGATGGCGCCGCCCATGGCGCCGACGCCCTCAAGGCCCTGCAGCAGCTCACGGGCCCATGAGCCGTTGGCAGCAGCAGGGCAGTCTCTGGTGCCTGACGCCGCCCCAAGCGCGGGGCCTGGTGGAATTCATCGGCGGTAGCTACCTGGCCGCCTCCCCCCAGCTCAGCTATCGGCGCCTGCTCGAAGCCCTGGCCCGCCGGGACCTGGCGATCCGGGCCTTCAGCTATGTGCCTGGCTTCGACCACCAGGACCAGGCCAACGGGGCCTGGAAAGCCTTTCGCCGCGCCCGCGACGCCATGCCCCTAGCTCCAGCAGGGTGTGAAGCTCAGCCGGAGTGGAAACCGTTGCGATTAGGCCACAGTTTGGGCTGCAAATTGCACCTGCTGGCGCCAGATAATGGCCGGGGCAGCAAGGCTCTGGTCTCCTTGAGCTTCAATAATTTCTCGGCCGACCGTTCGATTCCCCTATTGGCGGAGCTGGCCCCCCGGCTTGGCTTCAGCAGTGAGTTCAGTCCATCGCCCAGTGAAACCCTGCGCCTGGTGACCTGCAGCTACCGCCAGCCCAGCAATTTACTGATCCGGTTTCGTTCCGACCAGCTCGATCAAAGTCCCAGGCTGCTGGCGGCCCTGCAGCAGCGGGCCGGCGACCAAAGCCAGGTCCTCGAACTCCCCGGCGATCACCTCACCCCCGCCAGTGCCGGCTTCCGCCAGAACGTGCTCGGGGCTTGGGCCGACGACCCGAAGCGCCACCAACAAATCGAGCAGTTGGCTGATCGCATTAGCGGCTGGCCCACTAGCCCCTAGGCCCCTGGGGCTCAGACCCGCAGGGAATCGAGCACCGAGCGATCTTCGAGGGTGCTGGTGTCGCCGCTCACTTCCTCGCCGGCCGCGAGGGAACGCAGGATGCGCCGCATGATCTTGCCGCTACGCGTCTTGGGCAGGGAATCGGTGAATTGGATGGCATCGGGCCGGGCGATCGGGCCGATCTCCTTGCCGACGTGACTGCGCAATTCGGCCACTAGGGCATCATCGCCAGCGAGGCCAGCCTGCAGGGTCACAAAGGCAACAATCCCCTCCCCCTTGAGCGCATCGGGCCGGCCGACCACGGCCGCCTCGGCCACGGCGCCATGGCTCACCAGGGCCGATTCGATTTCCATCGTGCCGAGCCGGTGGCCCGACACATTGATGACGTCATCGACCCGACCCATCACCCAGAAGTAGCCATCGACGTCACGGCGGGCGCCATCGCCGGCGAAATAGAGCCAGCTGCCATCGGCGGGGCGAATCTCCTCCCAATAGCTCTTGCGGAAGCGCTCGGGATCGCCGTGGACCGTGCGCATCATCCCCGGCCAGGGGCGCCGCACAGCAAGGTAACCGCCTTGATCTGGTCCTTGGGAGTGGCCTTCGTGGTCCACCACATCGGCGCTGATGCCTGGCAAGGGCAGGGTTGCTGATCCTGGCTTGGTGGGGGTGGCGCCCGGCAGCGGGCTAATCATCACGCCGCCGGTTTCGGTTTGCCACCAGGTATCAATCACCGGACAACGGCCGCCGCCAATCACATCGCGATACCACATCCAAGCCTCCGGATTGATCGGTTCGCCGACGGTGCCCAGGATGCGAATCGACTGCATGTTGTATTGGTCCGGTACGGCCCTGCCACCTTTCATGAAGGCACGGATCGCCGTGGGGGCGGTGTAGAAGATCGTCACCTTGTGCTTCTCAATCACCTCCCAGAAGGCGCCTGGCTTCGAGGGCCTGGGTGCCCCCTCATACATCAAGGTGGTGGCGCCATTGGAGAGGGGGCCATAGACGATGTAGCTGTGGCCCGTAATCCAGCCCACGTCGGCCGTGCACCAGTGGATGTCATCGTCGCGGATGTCGAAGATCCACTGAAAGGTGAGGTGGGCCCAGAGGTTATAACCGGCGGTAGTGTGCACCACCCCCTTCGGCTTGCCGGTGGAGCCAGAGGTATAGAGCACAAAGAGGCGGTCTTCGCTGGCCATCGGTTCGGCCGCACACTCGCTGCTCTGGGGATCAACGAGCTCATGCCACCAATGGTCGCGGCCAGGCTCGATCACGGCCCCCTGCTTGGTGCGCTGCACCACCAACACGTGCTGCACGCTGGGGCAGGCACCGCCGGCGAGGGCCCCATCCACGGCGGGCTTGAGCGCCACGGCCTTGTCCTTACGGAAGCCTCCGTCGGCGGTGATCACCAGCTTCACCTGGCCATCGATCAGGCGATCGCGCAGGGCATCGGCGGAAAAGCCCCCGAACACCACCGAGTGGGGGGCACCGATGCGGGCGCAGGCCAGCATGGCGATGGCAGCCTCCGGCACCATGGGCATGTAGAGGGCCACCAAATCCCCTTTACCAATCCCCAGGGCCTTGAGGGCATTGGCTGCCTTGCAGACCTCAGTGTGGAGCTGGCGGTAGGTGAAGCGGCGTGTGTCGCCGGGTTCACCTTCCCAAATCAGGGCCGTTTTCTCGGCCGTGGGGCCAGCCAGGTGCCGATCGAGGCAGTTGTAGGCGAGGTTGGTGCGGCCGCCTTCAAACCAGCGGGCAAAGGGGGGATTGCTCCAATCGAGCACCGTGTCAAAGGGCTCAAACCAGTGCAGGTGCTGGCGGGCCAGGTCCCCCCAGAAGCGATCGGGATCGGTCTCGGCCTGGTCTACTAGGGCCCGATAGGCCGCCATCGAGCCGATGCGGGCCGTGGCCGCCAGGGCCGCGGGCGGCTGGAACACCCGCTGCTCCTGCAGGATCGATTCAATCGTGGCGTCAGACCTCGTGGCCTCAGACCTCGTGGCGTCAGACATGGACGGCAAGGCCCCGGGCCCCTTCAGTGCTGCCATTCAAGCGAGACACGGGTCCGGGAGCTACGGCTGTAACGCCCCGTGAGGCAGGCACCCGGGGCAAAGCCCCAAGCGGCGTTTCCTTCAGGCCTCCACGTAGTAGCCGCTGCGGGCCAGGGCCTCTTCCTCGGCGC
>JAEMQZ010000013.1:0-32050 GCA_016463595.1 Synechococcales cyanobacterium SupBloom_Metag_052
GGTTGTGCCGGATGGTATCGGCTGAACGACAAACTGCCAGCGGCGAAGTACGCCCTACAAGGCCGACCGCGCCAAGACGGGCTACGCCTTGGGCAAGCAGCCCAGCGCCATGAATACCGGTGGTCCCTTGCTGGCGGCAGCTCGTACTGCGCTGGGGGCTTGGCCTGAAGCCAACACCTGCATTGCCCGGGCAGCGCGGCTAGCAAAGTCGCTGCACCGCAACGGATCTGGCAGGGCGGTGACCGTTTGTTAAGTATCCCTCATGGGAGCCATGCGCAGAACAACAATATGTGGGCTGAAGCGGCTTGGTTGCCTTGACTGGTGACAAGCCTTTTCGACCCGTGCATCGCGTTAGCGGTCACACCCTTCCCCCTAACCCCTCCCTGACCTCGAACGTCAGGACCATGGAGCCCCTCAATGTTCGACGCCTTCACCAAGGTCGTTGCTCAGGCTGATGCCCGCGGCGAATTCCTCAACGCTGGACAGATCGACGCCCTCGCAGCTGTTGTTGCTGAAAGCAACAAGCGCATGGATTCGGTCAACCGCATCACCTCCAACGCCTCCAAAATCGTCACCAACGCTGCCCGCGGTCTCTTCGACCAGCAGCCTGCCTTGATCGCCCCCGGCGGCAATGCCTACACCCAACGTCGCATGGCTGCTTGCCTGCGTGACATGGAGATCATCCTCCGCTATGTCACCTATGCAACCTTCAACGGCGATGCTTCCGTGCTGGAAGATCGTTGCCTGAATGGCCTGCGCGAAACCTATCTCGCCCTCGGCGTGCCCGGCGCTTCGGTGGCTGAAGGCGTTCGCAAGATGAAGGACGCTGCCCTCGCCATTGTTAACGATCGCGGCGGCATCACCCAGGGTGATTGCACCGCTCTCGTCTCCGAGATCGGCACCTACTTCGATCGCGCCGCTGCTGCTGTCGGCTGATATCTGAGCCTGCCTTGATGGCAGCTCAGTTTGGTTTCGCTTCCCCTTCCTTCCCCTTCTTCCTTCCATGAAGACACCCCTCACCGAGGCCGTTGCAGCTGCCGATTCCCAAGGCCGCTTCCTTAGCCAAACCGAGCTGAACGCAGCCTTCGGTCGTTTCGAGCGCGCCAAAAACGCCCTCGCAGCCGCTAAGTCACTCACCGCCAATGCCGATTCCCTCGTGAACGGTGCTGCCCAGGCTGTGTATAGCAAGTTCCCCTACACCACCCAGATGCAAGGGAGCAACTACGCTTCCGACGCCCGTGGCAAGGCCAAGTGTGCCCGTGACATCGGTTACTACCTCCGTCAAGTCACCTACTGCCTGGTGGCTGGTGGCACCGGCCCCATCGATGAATACCTCGTCGCTGGTCTCGATGAAATCAACCGCGCTTTCGAACTGTCCCCCTCCTGGTACGTCGAAGCCCTGAACTACATCAAGGCCAACCACGGCATTTCCGGCGACCCCGGTAATATCGCCAACAACTACATCGACTACGCAATCGGCGCCCTCGTCTGAATCCAGACCAAGCGTTGCTATCCACGTCGATCTTCTCTTAGGCCCCTAACGGGGCCTTTTTATTTGCCAAGTGCTTGGCCTAAATGGGCAGAGGATTGCCTCAAGTGAGGTGGGTCCAAACCCTGAGCTAGGCTAGGTAAGCGAAAACAGCGTCTAGCGAATCTGCGGGCACCAAAGGCCTACCCAGCTGCTTGCTTCTGGCCGCAGCCAGACGCCAACGCCTGCGAGTCGCAGCACCAAGCAAGGGAGTTGCCAACTGGCCAGATCAACAGAAGTAAAGCTAGATGTAGATTCATTCTGACGGGTCTGATGCAGCTTGCAGGCGTTGGATAATCAAACAAAATACATGCTCCGATGGCCCTTCCGCTTCTTGCTACCCAGCTGCTGACCATGAACGCGCGGGTGAATAGCTTTCAGCTACCCGGCGGACAGGACAGCCGTGAGTTCAAGTCCGGAACTGGTCAGCTCAGTGGCAACGGAAACTTCGAGAGCCAGATTGCTCAGGCCTACAAACAGATCTTCTTTCACGCCTTCAAAGTCGACCGGGAGCCAGCGCTTGAGTCGCAGCTGCAGAACGGCCAGATCACGATGCGAGATTTCGTGCGGGGTCTACTACTGTCTCGAAAGTTCAGGGATGATTTCTACCGCTGCAACAGCAACTACCGCATGGTTGAGCAGGTAGTGAACCGGGTCCTGGGACGTCCTGTACACGGCAATCAAGAGCGGCTCGCCTACTCCATCATGATCGCCCAGCATGGTCTCGGAGCATTTATTGATTCACTCCTGGATTCGGAAGAATACATGGATACATTTGGATATAATACCGTTCCCTTTCAAAGGTCACGGATTTTACCCGGCCAAGCCCTGGGCACCATGCCCTTCAACCAGCAGGCGCCCCGCTACGACAGCATCTGGAGGGACAAAATGGCCAAGCGAGCTCCAGCCAAGGTGCTCTGGCAAGACGCCATCAGCCAACGACCGGCCTGGCTCGCCGACGCCCCCGCACCATGGGCTCGAAAGCTCTGGCAAAACACTGTGACAGCCGGTGGTTTTGTGATCACAGGACTGGTGCTCTGGATTGCAGCTGCCATGCTGAGCACTGGAGCACAATAAAATGGGATTCGCATTAATAAACTGCCTACAACAATTGAGCAATGGATTCATCGTCAATCACGGCTATGAGGGGCTCAACTGATGGCCAAAGCGATTGCGCCTACTCCCATCCTTGGCAAAGCGAGCTGGATGAAAATCTTCTTCCCGCAACGAGAATTGCAATGAACGATCCCCTTAGCCAGCTCAATGCTCTTATCAACTCCCATCAAGGCCAAGACGAGGTTACCCCTGACGCCAGTCAGCCCGAATTTCGGATATCCCTAAACCCTCATAATCTTGAGCTATGGCGATTAGAACATAGGCAAATCGCTGGGAAGGGAGCAAATCTCCTATTGGCTTGTTTGAGTTCCACTGGCCCCCTTGAAGACACCTCGCTAGGCTGGGTTGTAGGAGCAGCGATTCGTCCTGCCTCTGTAAACAGTCAAGAGGATTGCAAGGTGCTCTTGCATGCTCTTGGCCTAAGCTCAGACCTGATAAATTCTGTTTTAGTAAACTGCCCAGGTATTGCCGGAAAAGTAGCCTGGGCGCTCTACTTAGAACGTCACGGCCACCTGGTTGCCACGCCCGTGCTCGATCAGGATCCAGACTCTAACGACATCAAACTTCAAGTCACCGCACGCTCCGATGACATGAAGCAGCTTAACCGAGAATGATCCCATGGACGAAAGACTAAGAGAGCTGACAGCCAAGGCGCGCATATTCGGCTTGATGCACGATCAATCTCTACCGCCATCGATTCGTGCAATACTTCAGCAAGCAGACGGGGAGGCTCGTGCATTAAGCGATGATGAATTGGGCACCATCTGTAGTGTCTCTACTGTCAATGCTGAACACCTACAACGGCTTCAGTCGAGGACTCCGCTGATTGTTACCTCTGCCAAAAGTCAACTACTTCGCGAAGATCCAGGCCTAGTTCTGCCCGGTGGTGCGCTTTACCCTGGGGCAAGGGCGGAAGCGTGTTGGCGCGACTGTTGGCATTTTCTTAGGGTAACAATCTATGCAGTTGCGGCGGGACGCCCAATTTTTACCCATCCTCCCGGAGTAGAAGGCCTGCGTGATTTGTATCGGGAATTAGGGGTGCCAGTCAACAGCATGGCTCAAGCGATAGGCTTTCTAAAAACTGACGCACTTTCACACTATTCTACCTATGCGAGCCCAAATGATGCATCCCTTCTAGGAGAAGCCCTGCTGCACCTTGAGCAGATGATGCAACAATTAAACCAAAGATCCAGCCCAGCCACTGAGGTTAACGTATGAACTCATTGGCTGCGCCATTTCTAGCTCCAGCATCAGCAAGTTCGCCTAGGGCAATCAATGCAAAGCAGATGCCATTATCCAGGTACAAATCAACCCTCCAGATATCATGACGTCAGCTTCCCCCATTACTTCACTCGCCTTTGAGCGCCCAACACCCGAACAGCAGAAACCCCCTGTCAACAGTCATGAAGGCCCATTCGATGCCAGGGGAGCCGATTGGCGCAACCTACAACTTGGCGAGCTTGATCTCTCCAAGGCACGATTGTGCCGAGTAGATCTCAGGGGTGCTGACCTTCAAAGCTGCCAACTTGAAGGCACGGATCTACGATTGGCTCGCTATGACAGTCACACAATTTGGCCCCACGGTTTCGATTTCCGAAGCAGTGGGGCAATCGGCCCGCAGGCGAGACTTAATGGGGCCTTTCTCAACAGTGCTGATCTTTCCGGCATGGATCTGGAAGAAGCATCGTTAATGGGCGCCTATCTTAGTGGAGCCAATCTCTCTGGTGCTTGCCTACGGGGCGCGCGACTGGCTGGCGCAGATCTACGCCATGCCCTATTGAGAGGTGCATTATGTGAAGGAACTCGATTCCTGAACTGTCAACTTGACTACGTAGATTTCCGATATGCAGAGCTCAACAACGCTGATATAAGCAGCGCCGACTCCATTCGCGGGGCTGATTTTTCAGGTGCCATCAACCTCGACGCCCTGCGCGCCTCCCTGCTTGGCCGTCCATTCAAGGAGCTCGACTGCTGGAACCCACTGACACGCCGAACCACGCGCGAGAGCCTGAATGGCTGAAGCCAGTTGTGAGTACCCGATTTGTATGGAACCATCTACAACCAAACGAAAGCCCCGAGTTGGCGTTCTACTGCTAAACCTTGGCGGGCCAGAACGGATCGAGGACGTCGGGCCCTTTCTGTACAATCTATTCTCAGATCCGGAAATTATTCGCCTTCCGGTATCAGCGATGCAGAAGCCATTCGCTTGGCTGATCAGCAGCTTACGCAGCGCCAAGTCGCGGCAAGCCTACCGCTCAATCGGTGGAGGTTCACCGTTGCGACGCATCACCAAGCAGCAGGCCCGGGAACTACAAACCAGCCTGCGACAAAAGGGCGTGGATGCCACCAGCTATGTAGCCATGCGCTACTGGCATCCCTTTACCGAATCGGCTATAGCCGACCTCAAGGCCGACGGAGTCGATGAAGTGGTTGTGCTGCCGCTCTACCCTCACTTCTCGATTAGCACCAGTGGCTCGAGCTTCCGGGAGCTGCAGCGCCTGCGCAATACCGATCAGGCCTTCAGCCGCCTGCCAATCCGCTGCATTCGTAGCTGGTACGACCATCCGGGCTACATCGAAGCACTGGCCAGTTTGATCGCACACGAAATAAAAGCTTGCGAAGATCCTTCTAGTGCACATATCTTCTTCAGCGCCCACGGTGTGCCCAAGAGCTATGTGGAGGACGCCGGGGATCCCTATCAACTGGAGATCGTGGCCTGCAGCAGGCTGATCCTTCAGCAACTGCAGCAGCAGCTCGGCCATCCCAACCCCTTCACCCTCGCTTACCAGAGCCGTGTTGGACCGGTTGAATGGCTTAAGCCCTACACCGAAGCTGCCCTGCAGGAATTGGGAGCGCAAGGAGTGAAAGATCTTGTTGTAGTGCCAATCAGCTTTGTCAGTGAACATATCGAAACCCTAGAAGAAATCGATATGGAATACCGAGAGCTCGCTATCGCCGCCGGAGTAAAAAACTTCCGTCGCGTCCCTGCGCTAGACACGGATCCAGCGTTCATTGCCGCCCTGAGCGACCTGGTGGAGCAGGCGATGGCCGAAACGGCAACAAATCTCGATCAAGCCGCCGAGCTCCCCCCCAAGCTGAATCCAACCCCCCAGGGCAAGTGGACCTGGGGCTGGAGCAACGACTCCGAGCTCTGGAACGGCCGGCTGGCGATGCTCGGGACTGCCGCCTTCCTGATGGAGGTGATCAGTCGGCACGGGCCACTGCATGGGCTAGGGCTGCTTTGAAAACTGCAGGACGTCAAATCTGGTCAGCTGTTGCCCGTTGCCGCCTGGGAAAGGGATTAGCGAGTCGCCATGGTCTCGCAGCAATGGGCTGGGTAGGGCGCCAGTACCTCCGGCCGGCCAACCAAGCAAGGACCGGATTACCATTTGTAAAACTGGTCTCCATATAGCCCCCTTTCAGCCGATGATCAACCCGTTATCCTAGGAATCCACAATCATGTCCTTTGGCCCCGCCTCGATCCTAGGCGTTGAGCGATTCGACAGCGACCTCCCCCTCGAGCTGCTTCCTGGTGATAGCGAAGCAAACAAAGAGCAACTGATTCAGGCCGCCTACCGCCAAGTGCTGGGCAACGCCTATGTGATGGAGAGCGAGCGTCAGCTAGTTCCAGAGTCCCAGCTGAAGCTAGGTGAGCTCAGCGTACGTGAGTTCATTCGCACCATCGCCAAGAGCGATCTCTATCGGGCTCGATTCTTCGAGGCCTGCCCCCGCTACCGCTATATCGAACTGGCCTTCAGGCACCTGCTGGGCCGGGCACCTGCGGATTTTGAAGAGATGCGTGCCCACGCAGAACGCCTCGATAGCCACGGCTATGACGCAGATATCGACAGCTTCATCGATTCAGACGAGTATCAGAGCACCTTCGGTGAGTGGACTGTTCCCTACCAGAGGGGATGGAAGACGGAAAGCTGCCTCACCATGCAGGAGTTCACGTGGAGCTTCCAGTTGCTCAGGGGAGCCAGCAGCAGCAGCCTCAAGGGCAGTCTTACCGGTAAGGCTTCACGGCTCGGCGCGAATGCCTATCTCAACCGAGCGGTTGCGGTAATTCCGCCCTCCTCCGCAGACAGCCAGGGCTGGAGTTTCAGGCCTTCGTCTAACCTCCAGGATGCCCAGACCCGTTTGGGAGTTGGCGCTGGAGCAGAAGGTCGCATTTATCGAGTGGAAGTAACGGCGTATCGCGCCAACAACGTGAGACCGATATCACGTTACAAGAAAGCGAACCGCACCTACTTCGTACCCTTCGATCAGCTCTCAACAAAATACAAGCAGATTCACCGCGAGGGAGGAGTGATCGCCAGCATCACCCCCGTATAAGCATTCATTGATTGCTACTTGATTCAGAAAACGTCATAACCTGCCTGGTGAGTATAGTCATTCACCAACGCAGCACTTCCCGATCTCTCCCCCTCCCCCCTCCCAGTCGTGTAATGTCCAACCAATCCTTCGCACTCAGCTTTGGCGCCACTCCCCTTCTAGACAATCCGGTTAGCTACAAGGTAGGTAATGATGAGTCCAGCCTAAACCTTGTGATCAGCGCCTGTTACCGGCATGTCTTCGGTAACACCATGCCGATGGAAAGCGAGCGCCTCGAATCGGCTGAATCGCAACTGAAGCATGGCAGCCTAACGGTCAAAGAATTCGTTCGCTCCCTCGCGAAGTCGTCTTTCTACCGCTCACGCTTCTATGAAGCCGTGGCGCCCCATCGTTGCGTTGAATTGTCCATCAAGCATCTACTGGGCCGCCCGCCAGTGGATGAGGCAGAAGTGAGCGCCGAAGTGGCAAGGATTGCTAGCGCCGGCTTTGACGCGAGCATCGATGCCCTGATTGATTCCGAAGAGTACGGACGTTCATTCGGAGACGACACGGCCCCCTACATCCGCACTTGGAACAGCCCTGCCGGCTCACCCCAATCGGCCTTCAATCGCATCGCCGCCCTCGAGCAGAACTTTGCTGGCAGCGATTCCGCGATTGGCTCCAAGAGTAAGCTCCTCGTCAGTCTGGCCAGGAATCAGCCCATCTCGATTAGTGTCCCCACCCAGGTGTATCGGGCCCAGAGTTTTGGCGGTTTCGGAGGAACTGAAACGGGTCGCACAACCTTTACGCCTGTAAGCCGTAGCAGCAGCGATGGAGGAGATTCCGTGCCGCTGCGTGGCGATCTGTATGTGGGATTCGGACTCGGCCAACGCAGCCAGGAAATCTTCCAACGGGTCCCGGGAGACACCGCCGATCAAATTCAGGGGTTGCTCCGGGCAACCTACCGCCAAGTGATGGGCAACCCCCATCTCATGGAAAGCGAAAGGGTAATCAGCGCCGAAAGCAAGTTCGCCGAAGGCTATCTCAGCACCCGAGAGTTGGTGCGGGCTATTGCCTGTTCGCCTGAATATCGTCGTCGCTTCTTCGAAAGCAATGCTCCCTATCGCTTCGTAGAACTCAACTTCAAGCACCTGCTCGGACGCGCGCCTGCTAGCCAGGCCGAGCTGAGCGAGCACATCCAACGGCTAGCCGTTGAAGGCTACGAAGCGGAAATCAGCAGCTACCTAGATGGCTCAGAATACCAACAGTGGTTTGGCGAACACACTGTTCCATTCGCCCGGATCCAAACGGAGAATGGCCGCAACCAGATTGGCTTTAATCGTCACTTGGCACTGGTGCAGGGCTTCTCCAGTAGCGACAGCGTGCAAAGTTCCTCCAGCTTGGTAACTTCGTTGGGTGCCAAGGCTCTGCCAGGCGGCTGGAGCACCACCACCGTACGTCTGAACCGCCGCTCCGCCTTCAGCGGCTCGGTTGACCCCACCACAAAACGGTATCGGATTGCCGTTCAGGCGCAACCCGCAGGTGGCCGCCAACGCACACCTAACGCCAGCTACCTCGTTTCTGGCAAGGACATGACCACCCAATTGGCCTACATCCACCGCCGTGGCGGACGCATCATTTCAATCACTGAAGTTGCCTAAGTAAGCACAGCTATTCTGCCTGCTCCTATTGCAACACTCGTTTCTCCCTTTGCTGTTTTCTCCCTGGCAATGACATTCACGCTCACCACCTCATCAGTGCAAGACCAAGCCCACGCCCAGGACGTACTGCGGGCTGCCTACCGACAAGTGTTTGGCAATGCGCACTTGATGGAAGAGCAGCTGGTTGCGACCGCTGAAAGCCAATTTCTCCAAGGTGATCTCACCGTTCAGGGACTAATTTCCGCCCTTGCTTGTTCAGACACTTATCGCAGCCTGTTTCTCGAGAAAAATGGTCCCTATCGGTTCGTTGAACTCAACTTCAAACATCTGCTGGGCCGAGCACCACGCAACCAAGCAGAACTGAGCGAGCATGTTCAGCGACTGGCCGCTGAAGGGTATCAAGCCGAAATCGACAGCTACGTGTATTCCACTGAGTACGGCGATGCCTTCGGTTTCGACAGCGTTCCTTACTGGCGTACCACAGCTACCACCACTGGAGAAAGCAATCTCACCTATGTGCGCTCCCTGAGTCTAAGAGGTGATTCCGCTGGCTTTGATGGGGGTAAACGGCCGATCCTAAAAGCAAGCCTTGCAACGGGTTCAGCGCCGGCTTCTGCTACTCGTGGCAACCGGGGAGCAAGTTCAAGCCGCAATCAACGTCGCTATCGCATCTGCTGGAGCACGTTGTCGCCAACCGGAGTGAACCGCCGAGCTGTGCAAGTGTCCGTTGTCCCCTATGGCAGCCTCACCTCAACACTACAGAGTGTGCAACGGCGCGGCGGTTCAATTCTGTCCGTAACAAATGGCTGAACGGCACCTTTTAAACTCCTAGCTTGGTTCATGGTGGGACAGTCAATGGCGTTTGACCGAAAGGCAGACAACTTGGCGCTTCCCACCATATCCCTATCTCCTTTATCCGACATGCAATCCCAGTCTCAGTTCGCACCGGTCGTCCCATCCAGAATGAGCAAGGCCAGCTCCGCTGAGGCAAGGGACCTAATGATCAACAGCCTGGTCCACATGGTGCAGGCCGCCCGCCCGGAAACGGAGAGGCTCGCCCAACTCCCCCAATTAATGTATGAGCATTGAGCAGTTCGTTGCCCGTTCGGAGGGGCAATGGCGGTCGATGCGTTCAGCGCACGCTCTGGCCTTTAAACAGTTTGAGGATGTCATAAGCACTATCAAGATCGAACGCCTAGCTAGTAATAATCAAGACGTAGTGGATTACCTGGCATTGCAGTCTATTGCTCCTGGCAGCATTTCCAGCCCTTTTCAGATGACTTGGCAGGCAGAGTCAGATTGGGAACCCGATGATGCCACGGCAGTTTCTCAAGGCACCTGCATCCTGATTCCGCTTCCAGAAACCGAACGAACGGGACAACTGCTGCGCAGCACAGGCTATGCAGAAGCAGAGTCTGCAGTCTCATCCTATAATTTTCTAGACGACGGCACATTTATCCTCAAGACTGTCTATAGCCAGTCAATTGCAGAGGAACGCATCTGGTTTCTTTCTGAGCACGTGCGTTGCCGATCATCGGTTCTGCGTACATCAGAGGGATCGGGCATATTGCAGACTTCCTTCAGTTCAGAAATCAGAAGAATAGAGAATTGACTCATGAACTCTGCATCCATATTACACTTCGCTCAAACCATTTCAGGCTGCTTCAGCAACCATCAACAGGCCCAGGCAGAACCATCCAAGTTCTCCCATATCAACATTTTTTTTCGCCCCTTTCCATGGGAGGCTTTTCATGGCCCTTGGTTTTACTCTGAGCAGAGTTATGATTATGATCCTTGGCGGCCATACCGCCAGGGTATGCATCATTTGATCGTTGCAGATGACCATCTTCTGATGCTCAACTTTGGCCTTCGCAACGGAATTCGCGCAGCCGGAGCAGGATCTCGGCCCGAATTACTGTCTGGCATCGTTGCAGAGGATCTGCTGCCCCGTCCAGGCTGTGCGATGGTCTTTCGCCAGAAGCAAGATGGTTCTTTCTGCGGTGAAGTAGAGCCGGGTTGCAAGTGCCTGATTCCCCGCGATGGTCAGCTGACCTATCTGGTTAGCGAAGTAGAGTTTGGTGAGGATCACTGGGTGAGCCGAGATCGCGGCTTTGACCCCAGTACCCACGCCTATCTCTGGGGAGCTGAGAATGGACCCCTACGCTTTAGTCGATCGCATCGCTATGGCGACCATCTCGATGAAGGCTGGCTCCAGAATGATCATGCAACCAGCTGATTAAGATGGCTACAAAGAGCCCACAGCATCAGCTGGAAAGCTGGATTCGATCGCAGCATCTTATCTGCCGCGGGACTGACTTTATCTTTGAGACAGTTGATCAATCTTTGATCGAGCGCTTCGAAGTCTGTCTGCTTTCTTTAGGGGGTGAGGTCATCTCAATACGGGAAGTAGGTGCCTGGCCGATGGGACCAAAGCGAACTTTTAAGATTCTACGAGCTGTGGCAAAGGTTCCACGACCTGCCGGTCACGCGATCGTGAGCTATTGGGCAAGTAATGGAAGCACAAAGACACGTTTTTCAGAAATCAGCGAGTAATCCAGCAACCTGTCGTTTCTTGCTCTCAACAAAAGTGCTTGGATCATTAGTCTTGATATGTAAATGCACAAGTTGAGTGCCGATGGACAGTCCCATTGTGATCATCTGGGCAACCGCCATCCATGACGCATAGCGGCATTCCCAGTTCGACTCCACCGCAGGATCGAGCAGTTGAGCAAGAGGAGCATTTAATCGTTCGGGCTGAAGATGTAACAAGGCGAGAATGGCCGCTGGGCGGGACTTGCTAAACTGCGGTCGACGGTTGAAAATGGTAGCTTCACAATAGCTTTCTACCTTAGCCTTTTCGGCCCCCCAGTTTGCCACCATGGCAAATAGGCGAATAAAGAAATAGTGAGCTCCGTAGTCATTGTGGGCCTCTTCCAGCCAACGCTGCTCGAGCAGGGGCCATAGTTGCTCGCCTGATTCGCAGGCAAGTGTTTGCAAGGCGAGATAGCAGCGACTAAAATCCGTACCAAAAAACTCATTAATTAAAAACAAATTCTCTTGCTTTTCGCCATAGCTATGGACAAGCTGAAGGCTCTCAGGGCTGTCCAATAGCAGCGAATCAAGTGTATCCAAGAGCGCTAGGCCGTTGCTCAGAGGCTGCGCCTCGGGCCAGAGCAAACGCACCGCCCGCATCCGAAATACTGGCGAAACAGGGGCGCACAAAACCTCCTCAAGCAGCTCTTGTGCGCCAGCATCAATCACATCTTGAATAGCCGACTGCCGGTCCATCTGATTCGGCAGAAAAAGCTGTTCACCAAGGCTCGAGATCCGATCTCTTGATCCGCCCAGAGAGGCCACAGCGGCGATAGCTGCCCCACGAACTCCTGGCCTGTCATCATCCTGGAGAGCGCTGATCTCAGGCAGTGCTTGCACGACCCTTAGGCCGGCCAAACTCTGAATGAGCACACGACGATTCTGACGGCAGTCTGCCAATAAGGCCACCATCTGATTGATGATCCCTTGATCCTGGCAGCCCAACTGCTGTAAGGCCCAAGCTGCATTCTCCACCAAGTAATGATCGTCACTGATCAGGCACTTGCCAATGCTCTTAATCGCATCTTTACAACCAAGCCGTGCCAGCACCTCCACGGCTTTGCGTTTGGCGAGCTGGGTTGCTTGCGTATCGTCTTCCTCTGCGAGCAGCACAAGCAAGGCCTGTTCCGATTGCCTGCCGGGAAAGTTGAGCAATTGGGCCGCCGCCATGTAGCGATCACTGCTTGACTCCAATTCTGCCACTGGTAAAGACAGAATCCGCAAGGACTCTGCCTGATCAAGGCCCGGATGGATGTTATTAAAGCGGCTCGAACTCACGAACTCGTTCATCCTTGATTACACCGCTCATTATCCCATGCGCTACCGATCAAAGCAGCGCGTGGCAGATGTCAGAATGTGTAGCGATTGGCGAGCCCAATCGGCTTGAGAGACAATCCAAGTAAGATCCCTGCGTAAGCATGGGCATCCTGGTGAATCAGATATTTTATGTGAGCGTTGTCGGATCCTTGAAAGGTGGCCACGTCGCTTGCAGAACCATTCGAGTGCCACTGCAAAAGCTGAGTGTCGTGATGCATGGGCTTCATCACCAGGGAATGAGGGTTGCCGATGTGACTGGCCTGATTCACGCCCGGGCTGATCTCGGTGCTGCCCCCCAGCCAGCTTCAGCGCCGCAGAATGTCGAAGCCCTGCCCTCCCCCAACACTGATCGGGCGGAACCTGGTCAACCCAAGGAGACGAAGCGCGTAAGCCAGCGCACGACCAAGCCCGCCTCCCGAAGCAAGCGGACCTAAAGCCGTTCCACTAGAGCGGCTTGTAGAGCACCTCAAAAACGCCATCGGCTGGACGGCCAGCCTTCAGCTGTTCCCATTGAATGCCCTCAAGAAAAGCATCTGGGTCAGGAGTTTCGACGACGTCGACCCCCCAGGAGCCCAAACCGAGTGGTGAAGAGCTGGCTGCCGGTGTGTCCTTGCGCCCTCCTAGCGCAAGAATCCCATGGTCGACCCGATGGCCATGGTCGCTACGCAGGGAGGCCCACCCTGCCACCAGTTCCTCCGCAAAACGGGGGGCGTCCAGCGGGCTCTCAAGCCGCAGTCGCCAGTGCGGGTGGGAGAGCGCTTCGGCAGAGGTGACCGATGGACAGAATCGTTGCAACCCTGCCGCCAATTGCAACCCATCCCAGGGGGGGCAAAATTCACTCACCACCTGCAGGTTGTGGGAGACCAAGAAGGTGGTCATTACTTTTTTTCGTTGGAGCTTATGTTACGAGCAGCCACGCCAGCCGGGTGGCGACTGGCTCTGCGTCAAGAATGGGCCCTGGACTGCCACAGCGCCTTGATCCACCAGACTCCGCCATTAACGCCAGTATCTGCGGCCATTTCCCTCAGTGAAGAGGAAGCTGCCCTTTTGGCTGCGGAGCTGAAGCAGCAGTTGCGCTGCGGAGATCGCCCCCCCGGGGACCAGGAGTTGATCCAGAAGATGGTGGCGGGGCTCGGCGATCCACGCGGCCTGATGCGGCTCACCTTTGCCGAGAGTCTCGGTGCCGTTGGTCCCGCAGCCGTTCCGGCTCTGTGCCAGGCCCTGCGAACCCACGCCAACGTGACCGTGCGCCGTGCCGCCGCCAAAACCCTCACCCTGATCGGGGATCCAGTTGCCCTCCCTGATCTCCTCGCTGCCCTTCTCAATGATCCCGATCCGGTGGTGCAAGGATCTGCCGTGGGTGCCATGGCCGCCACGGGTGAGTGCGCCGTGGAGGCTCTGATCGCTGTTCTCTCCAATGCCGAAAGCACCAGCATGCACCTGGGTTTGGCCAGCTGGGGTCTGGCTTTCGTCGGCGCCAGGGCGCCAGAAGCCCTGCGCCGAGCAGCCCGTTCTGCCGACACTGAAGTGCGTACGGCCGCGATTGCGGCCCTTGGTGAGCAGATCCAGAGCCTGGACGACGAGCAGGCCCGGGTGCTGGTAATCGAGGCCCTCGCCGATCCGGCTGACCAGGTGCGCGCCGAGGCCGCCACCCTTTTGGGGAAGCTGCATGATCCGATCTGGGCCTCACCGCTCCTGCAGCCCCTGCTGAGAGACAGTGCTGAGCAAGTGCGCAAGAATGCGGCCCTTTCGTTGATGAAGCTGCGAGCCCTCGATGCCATCACCGAGCTGGAGGTTGCCCTGGCAGCAGAAGCCAGCGACCAAGTCAAGCCTGTGCTGCAGGTCTCACTTCAGCAGCTGCGCAACCATCAACAAGCCGTTGACGACCGTTGACGACTGGCTGAACGCCCGTGTGATCGTTGAATGTGAGATCTACGCTTGCCGCATCCGTAGATCCGCCACCCTGGCCAACGACGAAATCACCGTTTCGAGCACGTAGGGGTCGGTCGTTTCAGCGGTGGACAACTCAAGGAAGCATGCGGTCACATCCGGGTGATCGCTGCCAGCCAGGGCCGTTACCGCTGCCACGGCCTGGGCCTCGTTCTTGCCTCGGCACACCTGGAGCAACAGCGGCAAGGCCTGCCTGCCAACCTGGCCGAGGGCCATCACAGCGGAGATCGCCACCACGGGGGAGTCGTCATGCAACGCGGCCTCAAGGGCTGCCATGGCTTCAGGCGGAACGTCGATGCCGGGCCGATTGGAAGCAATCTGGGCGTAGGCCTTCACGCAACTGGCGCGAACGGTGGCGTCGGAGCTGGCGTGGAACTTAGCGGCAAGGGGCAGCATCGCCCGATCGGCGAAAACACCCAAAGCGCGCACCGCTGCCCGTCGCCTCACCACATCCTGATGATCGAGCATCAACAGCAAGCGAGGCAAGGATGCATCGGCATGGTGCCGAACCATCTCCAGAAACGCCTCGGTCTGCACGTAGGGATTGGGATGCCCAAGATCGTCGAACAGCTGATCGAGGGAGCCAGTGCTGGTGCCAGGAGCCATCGGGAGGTCGCCGCTGCGAGGGGAAGGGGCCCAGACGGGGCCGTCAACAAAAAAAAGGGGAGGCCTAAGCCTCCCCCCAAACAATCAAACGGACCTCAGGAGAGGGAATTGATCGCGTAATCGATGTAGCTCTTGAGCTCGTTCAGAGCCTGGGGGCTCATGTCGCGAGGGGAGCAGGCGCGGTCACGGGTGTAGGTGAGCGCTTCGACGTAGGCGCCGGTGGGGAGATTCAGGGTGCGGTAAACCTCACGGGCGCCGGCAATACCCCACTCATCGAGGGGGCCAGTGCCGCCCACCACCAAGCAGTAGTTGATCAGGCGCATGTAGTGGCCGAGATCGCGGTAGCACTTGTCAACCTTGATCTGGTTACTGGCAGCTTCGCCCTGTTGCTTCAGGTAGGGGTACTTCTTAAAGCAGGCATCGCCGGCTTCACGCACAACCTTGTCCATACCAACAGCCAGCTTTTCAGCGGCTTCGAGGCGGGCGGTGGCGCGTTGAATATTGCCCTGAACGGCCTCAAGGTCGTTCTGGCTGGGGAAGCGACCGGCTGCGTCAGCGGCGGTCACGACAGTGGTAACAACAGATTTCATTGAAAGGTTCCGGGAATGGAAGTGAAAAGGATGAAAAGACTATTGCTTGAAGCCGATCAAGCCAGAGCGCTGGCAACGCGGTCGAAGTAGGAGGCAGCTTCGGCAACCAGTGCGGAGCAATCGCCCTGGGTCGTTTCCATCTTGCGGAAACGGGTTTCGTCCGGATTGGTGCCGGAGGTGTTTGTCTCGTTGATGTGGGCAGTGGAAGCCGCCTTCATGATTCCCACGGCACGGGCGGCCGACTGCAGGGGCACTCCCAGGGCGATGTAGGTCTCCTTCAGGCCGTTGAGGCAGCGGTCGTCAAGAACGGAGGAATCGCCGGCCAGCAGGGCATAGCTGATGTAACGCAGCACGATCTCACCATCGCGCAGGCAAGCTGCCATGCGGCGGTTGGGGTAGCAGTTGCCACCAGCCTGGATCAGTCCAGTGTTCTCGCAGATCATGCCGGTCACTGCATCAGACACAATGCAGGATGCATTGGAGGAGATGGCATTGACGGCGTCGAGGCGCTTGTTGCCGGCAGCAACATAAGCACGAAGACCGGCCAGTTCACCGCTGCCGATAGCAGCATTTTTCGAATCAGCGCTTAAAACTGCGCGGGAGAAAGCGTCGAGCATTTTAGTGAGAACCCTGGGGTAGGGAGGGGGAGCTTCTTAATACAGGCTCTGAACCTTTCAAAATTACTGAAACAGCAATTGAAAAGTGGCTTTTGAGCTTGTCCTAAGGATCGAAGCTCCACGAAGTTAGCCTGGGGCTCTAGCCCAGACTGCAAAGCGGATGGGTGACGCAAGATTTCGTGATCAAAGCTCGCCCGGCCGCGTCCCAGGCCCTGGCCCGCCGGCCCAAATGGTTTGTCGCGCCGTCGAACTCGAGGCTTGGGCCCGGACGACTACCTACCCTGGCCAAAGACGCCTTCTCCACTCCATGGCCGATCCCAGCCGTCAGGACTGTCTCGAGTCAATCGAAGTGCTCAGCGGTTACCGCGATCGCCTGGTCACCGATGTCAAGGCCATGGGCCAGCGTCTCAAGCTCCCCCAGAAGCAGATTGAGGCCACCCTCGCCTCCCACGCCGAACTGCAGCGCATCGAGGCGGTCCTCCTCCAGCTAGCCAGCCAGCTCGAGGCCACCGCTCCGTCCTAATCCGATTCAGTCCTGCCGTTCGGCAAGCCTGCACTTTCATTGAGGGCTGCAACTGAGGGACCGGATCCCGGGCGATCCTCCCTTAGGTTCGAGCCAGAACTATTCCTGCCTTGCCGCCATGGCTGTCAACCTTGCTCTCCAGCTGCGAGAGGGGACGAAGAAGGCCCACACCATGGCCGAGAACACGGGCTTTGTGAGCTGCTTCCTTAAGGGGGTGGTTGACAAGGCCAGCTACCGCACCCTGGTGGGGGATCTCTGGTTTGTGTATAGCGCCATGGAAGAGGAGATCGGCAAGCTCGCCGATCACCCCGTGGTGGGGCCAATCAGTTTTCCGCAGCTCAATCGGCGCTTGACACTGGAGCAGGACCTGGCCTTCTACTTCGGTTCGGACTGGCGCAGCCAGGTGAAAGCCACCCCAGGCGCCCAGGAATACGTGGCCCGCATCCATCAGGTGGCCCAGACGGCCCCCGAGTTGCTGGTGGGGCACCACTACACCCGCTACATCGGCGACCTTTCCGGCGGCCAGATCCTCAAGGCCATCGCCCAGAAGGCCATGAACCTGGGAGAGCACGATGGCTTGCGCTTCTACGAGTTTGATGCCATCGACGACGAAAAGGCCTTCAAGTCTGGCTACCGCGCCATCCTCGACGGCCTGCCGATTGATCAGACCGTGGCGGACCGCATCGTGGCGGAGGCCAACCAAGCGTTCCACTGCAACATGAAGATGTTCCAGGAACTGGAGGGAAATCTGGTCGCCGCCATCGGCAAGGTTCTGTTCGGCTTCCTCACCAGGCGGCTCCGGACCGGCAGCACCGAGGCCGTGGTCGCCTGAAGGTGATGGCACAGCTTCCACCGTTGACCATGGCGGCGTTCTTGGCCGCCAGTGCCGGCACTTGGCTAACCCGCCGCGCCGTGCACCATCTTGATCACCAGGACGACGAAGCCGGCGACTCCAATCTCACCATCGAGCCTTTTGATCGCTCGGATGGAGCCGTGCAGAGTATCTGCGAAAGCCTTGGAGTTGCCTCCAGCCAGGTGAGCGGCGGTGCGCGCTTCTGGTGGGAGAGCAACCTCAAGGAGAACAGCCGCGGTGACGAGAATGCCGCCGTTCTGCTCGATGTTGCGGACCTTGCGAACCCACGCCGTGGCTTTCTACTGCGGGATAAGGGCTACATCGAGAAACAACCGGTGATCAGCAACTACTGCTTTGCCGAGGACGGCCTGCTCACCATCACCACTCGCTACGACACGAATGTGGGGGTTGAACGCTGCTGGTTCGTTAGCGAGGGCGTACGCATTCGGGTCAGCAGTATCCAATTCCTTGATGGCATCAGCATGACGACCTACTGCACCGAGCTGCGCTGTCCCAATGGGGCCGAACTGGAAGCCATCGGCGCAACGGCTCGACAGCGTTTCCCACTCGCGTCGCAGCCGCTTGCTGCGGATAGCTAACAGCACACCATGTTCGATCCCTTCCTCGACGAGCTACACGCACAGATCCGGGCCAGGGGGGGCGAATCCCTGGAGATTCCCCATGACCTGGCCGAGTGCCGCTCTGCCAAGGGCAACAGTGAGATCCGCAGTTGGCTCTGGCAGTTGCCAGGCATCCGCCGCTGGCGGGTGACCCGGCTCGATGCCGGGGAGAGCCTCCAGGTGCTCAATTCAGTGGCCTATCCCGACTACAACCGCGATCAACCCCTGCTGGGGATCGACCTGCTGTGGTTTGGCGCCCGCCAAAAACTGGTGGCCGTTCTCGATTTCCAACCCCTGCTCCAAAAGCCGGAGTATCTGGCCCACCACCTGGAAGAACTTCGGCAGCTGCATGGGCGCTTCCCCGACCTCAACGGCGAGGAAACCATGCGCTCCTACGACCCGCACCAGTACTTCTCGCCATGGCTGCTGTTCTGCAGGGGGAACGCCGAACAAGCCGAGGGATCGTTGCCTACCGCATTCACGGCGTTCCTCGCCAGTTACTGGGCTCTCCACGATCGCCCCCAAACGTCCCCTGGGCTGGATCCAGGCGAGGTCCACCGCCTGCAAGACGCCTACGACGTCTACAGCGCCGAACGAGATCCCGCCCATGGACTGTTCACCAGCCACTTCGGCAAGGCCTGGTCGGACCGGTTCCTAGAGGAATTTCTATTCCCCGCCAGTAGCCAGATGCCGGTTCTTCCCACCGAGATTTCCCCATGACGTCCTCCGCGCTGCCCCAGCCCTGCAGCCTCGATCCGGTCAGCCTGGCTGGCTGGCGCTGGGCTCCTTTCCTGGACCATGCGGTGGCGGCGCTTCAGCCGTTTGAGCCGGTTGCCTATCCGATCGAAGCCCAATTTCTGCGGCGTGAAGGCCTCGCCGGGTCCAAGGCCCAGCCCGTTGCCGTCTGCACAGCCACCTGGGGCTGCAGCACGGAGAAACTGCGGCAGGTGCGGGCCGCATGCGTGCAAGCGGGACCTGCCGCCTCGGTGCTGAATTTCGTAGCCAACCCTTCCAGCAACTTCGATCTGCCCTTTTTCGGTGCTGATCTGGTCACCTTGCCAGCGGGTCACCTGATTGCCCTTGACCTTCAACCAGCCCTCAAGGCCGACCAACAGCACACCGTTCCAGTCTGGGAGCGCCTCCTGCCGATTTGGGAGCATTGGCAGAAGCTTCTGCCCTCGGGTGGTCCGATTCCAGCCGAGGCCGAGCCGTACTTCTCTCCCGGCTTCCTCTGGACAAGGCTTCCCCTGGGCAACGACGGCGACGCGCTGATCGAAAACGCGGTCTTCCCGGCCTTCGTGGCCTACCTCGACCTTTACCTGCAGCTGGTGGCCGAGGCCCAACCCGTGAGTGACGAACGCCGCCTGGAGCTGCTGGCCGGGCAGCGAAACTATGTGGCCTACCGCGCCGAGAAGGATCCGGCCCGGGGCATGCTGGGCCGCTTCCATGGCAAGGAGTGGACCGAGGCTTACATCCACGGGGTCCTTTTCGACCTCTGAGCGTGGGCCGCTCTCGGGAGCGCAATACGGAGGGCCCAGCAGCTCGGCCTGCAACTCCAGCAGCCTGGCCCGTGCTGTCAATCGCACCATCAGTCGTCGATTCGACAGACACTGACCACCCTGATGACGGCACTGTCGTCTTCCCTGACTTCAGCCGCTGCGAGCTTCAAGGTCACCTGAAACCACCATTGACGACCGTCCTCGCTGCGCCGAAGCGTCTGATAGCTCTGAATGTCCCAGTGCCCCAGGGCCAGAACGAGGGCGTCGCCGCTGCAACCTGGGCAGTTCACCCGTAAGTCCGCCAGCCCCTCCGCCGTGATCTGGTAAGTGGGCATTGGGATAGGGCGCTCAAAGCCAACCCTCTCACGCGAGGCGGAGCTGGGACAACTCTCAGCGAGGGGAGGATCGTCCCATCCCTCGCCTCACGGGCCGCCAACAGGCCGGCTAACGTTTAAGAAATGTAACGGTTGCATGACGACCTCACCAGATCTGGCCTCTCTTTACCAATTGCTGGCCAAGGAGCAGCGCCCCATCCTGCCCTCAGGTGAACGGCGGGCGATTCTCGGTTGTGGCTATGTGGGTGAAGCGGTCGCCAAGGCTTGGAGGCAGGAGGGCCATGAACTTTGGGGAACGACGACCCGCCACGAACGCCTAGCGGACCTAGCCGAGATTGTTGATACTCCGGTAGTTTTTGATTCTACAGATCGCCGCAGTAGCCTTAAATTTGTCGGAAGTCTTGACGGAATTCTTGCGTCATTTGCACCCTCCAAAGCTTCCCAAGTTGATGTCAATCAATATCGGGAGACCTTTCTAGGAGGCCTGCAGATGCTGGCTGAGGCACTCCAGCAACGTCCTAGGGAAACCCCCCTACAACTGGTTCACTTGAGCAGCTGCGGTGTTTACGGCAATCGACATGGTGCCTTAACAGACGAGACCGTCCGACTGGATTCGCTTCACCCGGTTAATGAGGTTCTGGCGATGGCGGAGGATATGGTCCAGTCTCTCCGCTCAGAATCGGTCAACGTCTGCATTTTGCGACTGGGTGGCATCTACGGGCCTGGCCGTGATATTCCCGCCATGCTGCTTTCAGCTGCCGGCGGCGTTGTTCAACGCAATGGCCAAAACGTGCCTTGCTGGATCCATCGTGATGACATTGTGCGCGGAGTGTCATTTGCTTTTGAGCACAACCTCAATGACACTTACAACCTGGTGAATGATACCCAATTCACCGGCCAAGAGCTCACTGATCGCCTGTGCGAACAAGCTGGTCTGCCCCTGGCAAAATGGTTGACGACTGACACGACCGATCGGGTGCTCAACGCCAGAGTGAGCAATGCAAAGCTCAAGCAACTTGGCTTCACGCTGACTCAGCCATCGATGGTGGGTTGATAACGACGCTCCACCCAGCTGACCAGTTGATGCTTATCATCGTAGCGAATGATTAGATGCACAAAACTTTTTGCACTTAACAGGCAGCCAAAATTCAGGTCAAATGCACCCTGGGGCAGGCATTCTGGCAAGTTACATACTAAATTGTCCGAAAAATAACCATCAATATCATATTTTTGAAAGCTTTTTGCATCGAATTCAGGGATAGAATGACCTGAAGGAGAGTTTTCAGGCCATTGCCCGGGTCGCAACTCCTGCTCAAGCCCAGGCCATCCTGTGATGGTTTGAAAGATATCGTGCATCGAATCTGGTCTGTCGCGAACAGGATCGATCAGCGCCCGCTTGCAGCGAAAGGGTGTGGCGGCGATGGATTGCAGGACCATGGAGTGATCATCCTGTCGCTGATAAAGAGCAATCAGCATCGAGCGGGAGCGGCAGGTGAAGAAGTTCACTTCATGGCCTGCCCGAAAAGCACTTCCATCCATTTCCAGACTTGACTGGCCTGCCGTATCGGGGAAATGCCAACAATTATTGCTTAGATTATAGCTATGCCGAAACAAAGGAAACTTGCGTTCCCCCCCTGAAGCGAATCGCAAGCCCGTTCCATGCCAAAGCCCCGTGCTTGCATCGGAGAAACGGATTGCATAGATCGATCCAGCTGGATCAGAGTCTCCCCGGGTCAGATTCATTCCAGTGCTGTCTCGCCCATACCAGCTGGTCACCCCCTGCCAGTCGCCATCGAAGCTGGCGCGCATCAGATCCCACTGACGATCTGGTCCTGTATTACTCCGGTTCGTCGTCGATGCCATGGTGATCAGTCCAGGATCTGGCTTGTCATAACCTGATTCTCCCAGGCCATGACAAGCTAGATATCACTCCTCAATCATTGTGACGGGGCAGTAACTACCATTTTCTAGGGCTGGTTGGCACCCCACTGGTGTCAAGACTCGGCGCCGGGATCCTCTCTAAGCCCGCCCCCAGGCAGCATGGGGTGGCATCCGGGTGGGAGGACTGGACGCAATGGCAACATCGAACTCTCTCTCCGGCACCGTGCAGGCCATGGCTGGAACCATCGATCCAGATGCCGGGATCAGCGCAGCAGGCGAACCGATCACGGAGGCCGAAGCGCTGCAGCGCCTTCGACAGAGCGAGGATCACTCGCAGCAGTACTACGCCGCCTGGTGGCTGGGCCGCCATCGCAGCCGCCACCCGGAGGCCCTGCCCCTGCTGCTGGCCGCCTTGCGCCAACGGCGCCCCCGCGATCCCGGCGCCGGTGTCGAGGAGAACGCCATCGCCCGCAATGCCGCCCGTGCCCTGGGCAAGCTGGGCGATGCCAGCGCGATTCCCGAGCTGTTGGCCGCCCTCGACGATGGGGATGACGGCCTGCGGGAGGCGGCTGCCCGCTCGCTCGGCGAGTTGCAAGCCACCGAGGCGGTGGCGGTGCTGCTGCGGCGCCTGGCCAGCGGCCCAGCCGGTGCTGGAGCCCCCCGTCTTGATAGCCCGCGCCTGCAGGAACCCTGCGAGGCGATGCTGGAGGCCCTGGGGGCGATTGGCATCGCCGAGCCCGGCGTGATCACCTTGATCGAAGCCTTCACGGCCCATGACCGTCCCCTGATCCGCAGCGCCGCCTGCCGGGCCTTGCTGCAGCTCAGTGGCGAGGCCCGCTGGGCCGAACCCTTAATGCAACTGCTGGACCATCCCCAGCTGCAGGTGCGGCGCGCCGCCCTGATGGATCTGGGGGCTGTGGGCTGGCGGCCGGCGCTCGAACCGATCTGCCGGACCCTGGTCGAGAACAGTCTCAAGTTGTTTGCCCTGCGGGGCCTGGTGGAACAGGGAGAACACCACGACGCCGAGATCGCGATCGAGTCGGTATTGAACGCCATGGACTCCCTGCTGTGAGGAGCGAAGAGATGGACAGGATCGACGCACGAATCCGGGCGGTGCGTCAGGCAGACAGCGCCCAGACCCTGCTGGCCGCCACCGCTGTCCTGGCGACCAGCGACCACGGGGACAGCATCAGCGGCGAGGCGATCGCCTGCCTGGTAGAGGTGCTGGGCTTCAACAATCCCGGCGCTGCAGCGGCCGCCGTGAATGGGCTGATCCGGCTGGGCCCGATGGCGGTGGAGCCAATCCTGGAAAGCCTTGATCCCCGCAATTACGGCGCCCGGGCCTGGGCTGTGCGGGCCCTGGCCGGCATCGGCGATGGGCGCGGCCTCGATCTGCTCGAAGAGGCCCTCGGCAGCGACATCGGCCCAAGCGTGCGCCTGGCCGCCGCCCGGGGCCTGGGCCAGTTGCGGCTTGACGCCTTGGGGGAGCCGCTCCGCCTTGCAGTCCAGACGCGCTGCCTCCAGGCCCTGGTGGCCGCTTGCGCCGATGGCGAATGGGTGGTGCGCTATGCGGTGGCCGTGGGTCTGGAGGGGATTGGCCTGGCTGATTTCAACAGCGAACACTTGCGTCCCGCCAGCCGCCAGGCCCTGCTGGGCCTCAGCCAGCCCGATGGCGAAGCGGTGCCGGTGGTGCGGCTGCGGGCCGCCCTGGCGCTGCGGCGCTTGGACGGGCAGCCCAGCGCCTGAGCCAGGTCACTCGTTTCTCCCCTGCCCCATCCAGCCCTACGGCCCTACCCCAGCCATGTCGCCCCAACGCCTGCTGTTTGTTTGCCTCGGCAACATCTGCCGCTCCCCCGCCGCCGAGGGGGTGTTTTTGCATCTGCTGGCCCGCGAGGGCCTGGATGACCAGTTCGTGGTGGATTCGGCCGGCACGGGCAGCTGGCATGTGGGCAAGCCGGCGGACCGGCGCATGCTGGCCGCCGCCGAACGCCGGGGCATCGCCCTGCCCAGCCGGGCCCGCCAGATCGAACCTGCCGACCTAGGCCGCTTCGATCGCATCCTCACCATGGACAACGACAACCTGGCGGCCGTGGCGGCCATGGCCGCCAGCAGCCCGGCGGCAGCGGCCCAGGAGCTGGCCCTGATCGAACCGATCACCCGCCATTGCCGCCAATTCAGCCTCGAGGAGGTGCCCGACCCTTACTACGGCGGCGAGGATGGCTTTGAGCAGGTGCTCGACCTGCTGGAGGACGCCTGCAGCGGCCTGCTCGACCAGCTCAAGCCCCGCTGAAGCCCAGCCCTGCTCCCAGGCCCCAGCCCTAGGCCCGGGCTGGCCCTGGCCAGGCCTCCGCCGGCACCCGCTCGCGGAAGAGCTGCTCCAGCTGGTCGATCACGGCCGCAATCGACAGGCCATCGGTAACCAGTTCCACCGCATCGGCGGCCTGGATTAGGGGGGCCACGGCGCGGCTGGAATCGAGGTGGTCGCGCTCGGCGATCTGGGCTTCGAGCTCGCCCAGCTCGGGCACGGCGAAGCCCCGCTGGACCAGGTCCTGGGCCCGGCGGCGGGCGCGCTCAGCCACCGTGGCCGTGAGGAACACCTTGAGCTCCGCATCGGGGAACACGGCGGTGCCGATGTCGCGGCCTTCGGCCACCAGGCCACCCCGGGCCCCCATGGCCTGCTGCTGGCGGGTGAGGGCCGCGCGCACGCAGCCATGGGCCGCCACCACCGACACCTGGCCAGTGACCTCCGGGCTACGGATCGCCTCGGTCACGTCCTGGCCGTTGATCGATACCCGCTGGGCCCCCTCGGCGCTGGTGCTGAGCTGGAGATCAAGGTCCAGCAGCAGGCCAGCCACGGCGTTGGCATCGGTTGGATCAACGCCGGCCGAGGCCACCAACCAGGTGACGGCCCGATACATGGCGCCGGTGTCGAGGTAAATCAGGCCGAGGCGGGCGGCAAAGGCCTTGGTCACGGTGCTTTTGCCGGCCCCGGCGGGGCCATCGATGGCAACGATCGGCGGGCGGCGCATCAGAAACACATGGTCAATTAGGCGGGTGGTGCCGCAGAAGGCCGCCGCCGCCAGGAGCAGGGGGCTGGTCTGCAGCGTGTCAGCTGGCCGCAGGCTACGGGGCTCCACCGCCTCCACATAGTCCACCACCAGCCCGGCCTGGAGCAGGCCGCTGCGCACCGCCTCGGTGAGGGAGCCCACCGAGGGACCGCCTTGGAGGTCGCTGGACCCGGCCTGGGCCTGCTGGGCCGCCGCCGCCAGGCTGCGGGGCAGGGCCAGGGCCTGCTGCTGCTGGCCTGGGCTCAAATAGCTGTTACGGGAGCTCAGGGCCAGGCCATCGGCCTGGCGCAGGGTGGGGCCGCTGCGCACCACCAGGGGCAAGCCCAGGTCGGCCACCAGGCGCCGCAGGATCACCAGCTGCTGCCAGTCCTTTTCCCCCAGCCAAAGCACATCGGGCCGCACCAGGGCCAGGAGCCGGGCCACCACCGTGGCCACCCCGGCGAAATGGCCCGGCCGGCTGCGGCCACACAGCCCCGCCACCAGGGAGTCGGGCGGCTGGAGCCGGGTGAGCTCCGCCGGGCCGCCCGGATAGATCTCGGCCGCGCTGGGGGCGAACAGGGCATCGGCGCCCGCGGCCGCAGCCAGCTGGGCGTCAGCCTCCAGGTCGCGGGGATAGCGATCCCAGTCCTCGGCTGGGCCGAACTGGAGCGGGTTGACGAAGACACTGAGCAGCACCTGACCGCCGCTAGCGGCGCGGGCCTGGTCCGCTAGGGCCAACAGGGACTGGTGGCCCTGATGCAGCCCTCCCATGGTCGGCACGAACTGAAGCTGGCCAGCCGGACGCTCCCAGCCCTGGCGCCATTGGCGCAGCTCGGCGCAGGTTTGAAGCAGACGCAAGGCAACCCCCGGAACTCCCCCATTGAAAAGCCCACCCGTCAAAGACGGATGGGCAAGGGGGTTAGCCAGGGGATCGGAGCGACCCGGGCTCAGCGCAGAACTTCGAGGCGCACTGAAGCGACTCCACTGGCGACCAGACCGAGATGGCTGGCGGCCCCGGGGCCGATATCAATTACGCGGTGGCCCACGAAGGGACCCCGATCGTTGATCCGCACCACGGTGCTGCGGCCGTTCCAGAGGTTGGTGACCCGCACCTTGGTGCCGAAGGGCAGGCTGCGGTGGGCTGCGGTGAAGTCACCGCGACGAAGCACGTCCCCGTTGGCGGTGCGACCGCCGTAGAAACCGGGGCCGTACCAGCTGGCTTGACCCGTGGTGACGCTGCGGACCCGGGGGTTGGAAGGGGAGGCGATCGGCTGGCTGGGAACCAGGGGATTGCCAGGTTGCTGGTCCTGGACCTGGATGGGCTGCACCTCGCGGATAGCGAGATCACTGGATTCCGGCTCGTAGGCCCTGGAGGCCTCGGCAGGATCAGCCAGCAAAGAAGGCTGCTGGCTGGAGAGGGCATCGGCGGTCTGAACTGCCCGGCTGGAACCAGCCAGGGCAGGTGAGACGACGCTGCTACCGGAAATCAGGAGGGCAATGCCACTCAGGAAGATGGATCGGCGCATAACAGGCGAAACTCACCGCTCAAAAGAGATAGCCACCAATGGAGTTGTGACCGATCTGAGTTGTGTTCAGGACAGCTTTTTGGAAAAGAAGCTGTGATGAACTGACGGCGAAGTTCCTATCGGGAA
Source organism: Synechococcales cyanobacterium SupBloom_Metag_052 (assembly GCA_016463595.1). Lineage (GTDB taxonomy): Bacteria > Cyanobacteriota > Cyanobacteriia > PCC-6307 > Cyanobiaceae > BAIKAL-G1. The sequence continues at coordinate 26,702 of JAEMQZ010000013.1, forward strand.
TTGACGACCCGGCAAAGTTAACCCGAATTGCCTGGAGGTTTTGGTCACATTTGCGGCATAAAGATTGATCAGCATTCACTATCTAAAGCCGGATCCAAGGCCCTAGCTGCGATCTGGTCACCGCGTCAACAGGCAAAGGATCAGCAAGTCCGATCACGCCCATAAGCCAAGCTGATCGTAAAGGGGGCCAATCGGCCAACCGTCCACCGCCTGGGCGCCCATGGGGCCGATCCGGACCCCCAAGGGTGCGGCACGCCGTTGCAGGATCGTGCCAACAGCAGCTCTGAAATGGACTACCGCACAGCCGGCGTGGACGTGGTGGCGGGACGGGCCTTTGTCGAACGCATCCGCTCCAGCGTTGAGTCCACCCGCCGGCCAGAGGTTCTCGGCGGCCTGGGCGGCTTCGGCGGCCTCTGCCGGCTACCGGCGGGCCTGAGCAAGCCCCTGCTGGTGGCGGGCACCGATGGGGTGGGCACCAAGCTCGAACTGGCCCAGGCCCATGGCGGCCACCACGGCGTCGGCATCGACCTGGTGGCCATGTGCGTCAACGACGTGATCACCAGCGGGGCCCAGCCCCTCTTTTTTCTCGACTACCTGGCCACCGGCAAGCTCAGCCCGGAGGCGATGGCGGCCGTGGTGGAGGGAATCGCCGATGGTTGCCGCCAGAGTGGCTGCGCCCTGCTGGGCGGTGAAACCGCCGAAATGCCCGGCTTCTATGGCCCCGGTCGCTACGACCTGGCCGGCTTCTGTGTGGCGGTGGTGGAGGAAGACGCCCTGATTGATGGCCGCGCTGTGGTGGCAGGAGATCAGATCGTTGCCGTAGCCAGCAGCGGCGTACACAGCAATGGCTTCAGCCTGGTGCGCAAAATCCTGGAGGCCCACCAAATCGACGGGGCCAGCAAGCTCAGCCCCGGGGGGCCGGCGGCGATCGAGAGCCTGCTCACCCCCACCCGCCTCTATGGCTCCCTGGTGCAGGCCCTGCTGGGCGCTGCCATCCCCCTGCATGGCATGGCCCACATCACCGGAGGGGGGCTGCCCGAAAACCTGCCCCGCTGCCTGCCAGCCGGACTCCAGGCCCGCATCGATCCGGCCAGCTGGGAGCGGCCGCAGCTGTTCCGCTGGTTACAAGAGAAAGGAGAGGTGCCCGAAGCCGACCTCTGGCACACCTTCAACCTGGGCGTCGGCTACTGCCTGGTGCTGCCCGAGGCGGCCGTGGCGCAGGCACTCCAGGTCTGCGCCGATCAGGGGCACCAGGCCTGGCGGCTCGGCGAAGTGGAGCCCGGAGCGGCGGACGGAGCCGCAGGCTTGTTAGGCCTGCCGATTTAAGGGCAGCTAGCAACCCTCAAAAACCGCCCAGGGCAGCCCCCCGGCACCCCCCTCCTATGGCAGGGGGGTTTTGGCAATGGATTGGTTAAGGTTCTCGGTTAATGCGGCAGATCCCAACCGGACTTGCAGTCAATTTTCCGCGAGACAATCCCCATAGAGGTTCGAAATGCTTAATAGACCGATCACCAGGCCCCTGGCCCCCGGCCCATCCGAAGGGGTCAATCGCTTAACCCGGCGCCGTAGCTCCGCTGGTCCGATCCCGCCCAACCGCCCCTTGAGCCCCCGCGATCCCCAACAACCCATGCGCGGCGGTGCGCGGGCCACCTTCCTAGCCCTGCGGGACCACGGCAAGGTCTTTGTGGCCGACCTGCCCCGCCTCTCCGATGGCCAGCTCTGCAATGTGGTGCGCGAAGCCCGTGAGGTGCTGGAAAGCCTGAACCGCCGCATCGAAGAACTTCAACAACAGATCAACCTCTCCCAGCTCGAGCAGGAAACGATCATCCGCGCCTCGACCAAACGGGATGTGACCGAGCGCTTTATCCGGGCGGTGGACGACGAGCAGGAGCAGCGCCGCTCCAATCCGGCGCTCAAGGCCGCCGCTGGCGAATCCCTGAGCCGCACCTTCCTGGAGCTGGCCCGTCACCGCTTGTCGGGGGCCACCTTTGATTCCCTGCTGCAGGAAGCGGTGTGCATCTTGGAACTGGAGACTGGCCTCAAGCTGGACCACGACGCCGCCATCGCCCTCGATGGCTCAGCAGCCCTTGATGGCGACCCGGATCCGGCTCGCGCCGATTTGGCTGGTTCAGGGCAGGCCCTGGGGGAACGGTTAAACGGAGAGGGTCAATCCCAACTAGGCCTGGACGCCGGGCCGACCCTGGCCGCAAGGCCACTGGCACCCCGCAATCTCAATGTGGTGCGCCATGCCCCCAGTGCGGAGAACGAGCGCCAACCCTTGCCCGTGGTGTTGAGCCCGGATCCCTCCACGGCCCTGGCCAGACCCAGTCAGCCGTAAGCCTGGGCCGCCCAGGCGGACTAACCCGAGCAAGCAGCCGGGTCGTGGTCGCTGCAACAGCCCATTTCAACGGCTCTGGAAGGGGTTCATCGGCATGCGGGGGCCGGTCAGCACGAGCTGATCGAGCCGCTGGCGTTCCGCCAGGCTCAGCTGCCAACGGCACGCCGCCGCCACCGCGTCCACCTGGTCGGGCCGGCGCAAACCGGGAATCGGCATGGCCCCATGGGCCCGGCACCAATTCAGGGCCACCGCCGCCAGGTCGCTGCCATGGCCAGCGGCAATACCAGCCATGGTGTCGAGCAGGGGCCCCAGACCCGGTTTGAGCCGCCGAAACAGGCTGCCCCGAGGGCCCTTAGGCGCGGCAGCGTCCTGGCCGGGCGCCCGGGCCAGCAGACCCAGGGCCAGGGGGCTATAGGCAATCAATGGAATGCCCAGCTCCTGGCAAACCTGGGCTACACCGCCGGGAGCCACGGCCTCAGGAGCCAGCAACGACAGCTGCACCTGCAGGCTGGCCACGGCCACCCCCTGGTCTGCCAGTTGGGCCACCACCTGGCGCAGCCGGATCGGCCCGAAGTTGGAGAGGCCCAGGCTGGCCACCTGGCCGCTACGCACCAGATCGGCCAGGCCCCGCAGCAGGGGTGGCTCCTGCCAGGGGGCATAGCGGGCGGTGCTCCAATGCAACTGCACCCGATCGAGCTTGCCCTGGAGGCGCTGCCTAGACGCCCTGAAGGCGCGATCAAAGCCGCGCCGGCCGAGGCGCCAGGGGAACGGTGCCAGCTTGGTGGCGATGCAACAGCGGGACCGTTGGGCCGGCGGCAAGGCAGCGACGAACTGGCCCAGCAACTGCTCGCTACGGCCGTTCCAGCGGCCGGTGCCGTAGGAATCGGCGGTGTCGAAAAAACAGAGATCCAGGTCGAGGCAGCGCTGGAACGTGGCCGCCAACTGGTGATCGAAGGCGGGGTCATAGCCCCAAAGGAACTGGTTACCCCAGGCCCAGGTGCCGACGCCGATGGACGGCAGGGAAGCCGGCTCACTTGCCATGATTAGTCCTTCCATGGCCCCAGTTTCGGTGCATTCTCAGCTGCCTGGTCCAGGCCAGCCCCCAGGCCCAGGTCCGGGAGGGGCAACCGCTCCGGCGCAGACCTCGCTACCAGGCCCCCGGGATCGCGTGCTCTGCCAACACTGCGGCCGCACGGCCAGCAATGGAGTCAGCTGCGAGGGGATCTGCGTAGCAGATTCGGGCTATTGAGCCCCACGGGAGCGGACGCCACCCGCTGGGCCCGGCTGGGTCTCGGTATCGCCAGCCTGGCCCTGCTCACCAGCCCCCCCCAGGCCCTTGCCCGGCCCTCCGCCAGCACGGCCAACGGCCAGGAGCAGCCGGCCAGTAACCAGGTGCCTGCGGGCCGGGAAGGGGGCTTCGGCTCCTGGCAGAGCGGCACCCGCAGCTGCAGCCGCAACCTGGCCGGATCACCCCCAAGCCATTGCCAGCAGGTGCAACTGGAGCAACAGCTCGAGGGCCTGCTCACGGTGCGCTTCATCGCCCCTGGCGCCCAGAAAGACAGCCTCAACCAGCTGATCCTGGTGGGGCTGCTTCAGCCCAATAGCCCGCCCCTGGTTTGCCAGCAGGGTCAGTGCCAGCTGGCCGGCCCGCTCAGCACGGTGGTGAGCACGGTGAGCGAGCGCAGCTTCGATGGCCGGGGCCTGGCCCAGGGCCTGCCCAAGGCCTGGCTCGCCAGCGGCAGCTGCCGGGTCGAAGGCCGGAGCGTGCGCTGCGAGGCAGCCGCTGCCGACGGCCAACGGTGGCAGGCGACTGCCAGCTTTTAACTTTGCCCCACTTGGCCCTCTAGGGCCCCCGGTTTCAGGAAAGAGGTTGCCTTTGCGTTGTACAACCGGGGGCTTGAGACCATGGCAATGCGTCGCTGCGGCAATCCAGCGGCGGGCCTGGGATGGCGCCGCACACGAGGACCATGGCATTGCAGCCGATGGTGAATAGGGCTTGTCTCAGCGAGCGGATCAGCAAGCGCCGCAGGCAGCCGTTGGCTTTCCCCGTCGTCAACGAAGGTCGTCTACGAACGAGCCCGTTTATGCCATTCACGACGCTAGTCATGATCGATACGTTGCTGACATCAAGCGGCGGCTATCTGGATCAATCGGCCGGATGATGCCCCAGTTGAACCGCGGAAGCCACCGTTGATTAAGACTGCCAGATGGGCAGCCAAGAAATGGCAACTTGCTGAAAGTCAGCGGCGCTGGGTGACCCTTAAATCGCCTGCTTGACTTGACCTTGGCTGGTTATTTCACTTAGCACAGTCCAAGCCAATCAAAGCCACTTAGATCCTAACGCTACTTGACTTGCTTGCCGAATGCACTTAGGATCGAAGTGTATGCATTTTTAACTGTGATCAATCAAAAGCATAATCCTCCCCATCATTTAAGATTCCTGGCCGAACATATTCATTTATCGGCAGTTTTCGGAGGAGACTGGTTCGCGAAGGGAGCAGAGCGTTTTGCCAGATTTTTTGGGACACCATTCTTTCTGATTACACAGACAATCATCGTCATCGTCTGGATTCAATACAATGCAAGCAATCCTTCTGGATTTGATAAATATCCGTTTATTTTGTTAAATCTCACATTTAGCCTGCAGGCTGCATACGCCGCTCCACTAATATTGCTCGCCCAGACCAGGCAGGCAGACAGAGACAAAGCACATTCGGAAGCAGATGCCTTGCACAGGGAGGAAATTGCCTATCAAATGCAAAAAGAGCAGAGCCTTGCATTGGATCAGTCAAAGCAATTACTTCGACTCTTAGAGGACAACAATAAATTGACGGCAACCATACGGCAATTAAGCGAAAGGATTGAATTGCTTACCGTAGAAATTCACGGCAAAATCACATCCGCATAGCTTAAATCTGCAAGCCATTTATGCCCAAAGATATTGTAAATCCCATTACACTTCTGCAGTTGCTGAGCATATCATGACATTCTTAACCGCAAAATAAATACGC
>JAEMQZ010000013.1:32150-34165 GCA_016463595.1 Synechococcales cyanobacterium SupBloom_Metag_052
GCTAAATACAAAGAATATGGTCTCTCCGGCTCGGAGTTTCCCCTGCCCTGGTAGCATCTCAAGCGTCTTGCCGCTGGTCAGTGGATTACTGCCCTACTCCACTACTCGATGCCCTGGATCACTTCCTGCATCAGGTTGATGGGGATCTTGAGTTTGAGCAGGGGTTTTATAACGCTGCTACACCAGGGGAGATGGTTGATCTGGCAGTGAATAGGGGAATCCTAATTGAAGCGGATGATTTCCGTGCCTTGCTAAGAAGCGGTAGCACCGAATTTTGGTTGGTTAGGGGTGGCGCAAATAACAATCCAATCGCCCACCTACAAAAGGTATTCTCTATCGAATGCAAATGTGACCAATTAGTCAAGCAGAAGGATCAATAGTCGTCGCCATATTTAACGGAGGAATCAGCATTCATTAACTCAACAGTGGTCTGGTAACCCTGTGAAACTGTTAGATCGTGCTGAGCACCAATATCCCTTAAGGCAGCCACGTCAAATTCAGGAGCCGTGATCCAACTGAACCCCTTACCGAAAGTGTTGTCGGGATTCACCACGTACCAGTGACAAGCGGTGTCAGGAACAGAAACAGAGCATTTGGTCCAGTCGTTGTCCCATTGGGGCACCTGAACGAAGGAGAGCACGGCAAGCAGGACAGTAAGAAAACCCTTGATCACTGGATCGTTGCGATTTCTAACAGCATAGCTGATTTTGGCGTTTCTTGCGCCATTTCCCTTGAAATGGATGCTCCAGGAGCCGGCCGATGGGGGATCGATCCCCGATTCGGCGATCGGGTGCTCCCTTGGCTCGGGCCGAGCTAAGGCTTCAATACGTGTTGAATTGCCGAAGCCATCCCCATGATCTCATCACTCAATCTGATGCCAAATGGCTTAGGTGCATCAGGATGCTCGAGTGCCATTTCTGCTGGGACTGCTGGTTAGCTGAGTTTTACAGGGAATCCCGCTGAGGCGCAGGAGAAGGCAACCTCGGCAACAGAAAACCACATCGCTATCGCCTAAGCAAATTTACCTGAGATCAACCAAATTCATGATTTCATTAAAGATATCGCGTGACCTGCCAATCAACACTATCTTTGTCTTGCGATAAATGAATGATACTTTCTAGATCTTGATCGTCCCGCCATTTCATTTCAGCATTAACGCCCATATTCCCAGATGCAATATTGTTGCTTTGTCTTAAGTGGATTGCGGCAAATTCCAATATTTTAAATGCCTGTGGCAACCCAGCGGCCCATCGGTGGTGTTTACTTTCATACCTTATCTCTACTCCAAGGATCTCGGCAGCAGCTTCCAATGCGGATGGATCATTGATTAATTCTTCCTTGCCTAAACCGTCGTCGCCGCGAATAGCTGCATAGAAGTATATACTTCCGCTGATCAAGGGCGCTTTCACTATACTTTTACTGTCTATCTTGGCAAGTAGCTTGTTGTTGTCTGCAGTTGCTTTTTCACTGAAGTGGATGCCAAATTGCTGAGGGTCCGCAGGATAAGTGCCTGTCATTTTTGCTGAGTGGGGTTTGGATGAAGTGTGGCAGGGGGATTCCGCCGACAGCCGCAGGCGTGATGGCTCGCATTGGGGAACCACAAAATTCACACTCAAAGGCTACGGTATTAAAGATTGCTGCTCCCACTGGCAGACATGGGATTGCGGAGAGCAGAAACGACCACCTCACAGACGGTGTTGAGGGTCGTCAGGTGGCTGGGACGGAGATCGGACGCATTAGTTTGATGCTCCTTAGGGATTCTGGGATGGGTTGGGAGCATGGGCTTCGGGAGACCCGCTGGCTTCAGCACTGCGTTCATGGTATGAAATACTGGATCTAGCCTTTTTGGCGCTGTTTTATCTTGGTTGGATACTTAAGCTATCGTGCCCTTATGAAGGAAGTCCGACTCACGCTGCCCAAAGCACTTGCCCTTGCCAACCTCAAGCGGGCAGAACGGGGGCAAAAGGCGATCACCATGAATGCCCTCGCCTCTGAGATCGGTGTTGCCGCCACGA
>JAEMQZ010000144.1 GCA_016463595.1 Synechococcales cyanobacterium SupBloom_Metag_052
CCCCCAAGGCTTCTGCCCCCCAGCCCAACAGCAGCAACAGCACCGCCAACAGCAGCACCGGCCAGGCCACGCCAAACCCCACCGCCCAACACCAGAGCAGGGCCCCCAGGGGCAACAGCACCAGCCCGGGCAAGACCGGCAACAGGGTGCCGGGAATCGCCAACAGCTGCACCAGCAGGGCAGCCCACCAGAGCAGGTCGGTGTTGGTCATGACTGCAGGGACGTAAGTAGGACTGGAACCATGGCCATCCCTAGGCTGGGCTTTAGTGCTTCGCTCCCCATGGCGCTGACGCCAATCAGTTTGGGACGCTTACGGGTCTTGCAAGCCTGCCGCGAGGGCTGGATCGCCTTTGGCCTGGCCCCAGGACCCTTCCTGATCTTCTCAATTCTGAGTTCCCTGGCGATGGGGGCCTGTGTCCTCCCGATTGCCCTGGGGACCGCGGCCCTCGTGCTGGTTCCCGAGGCCACCGGCATCGCGGAAGCACTCCTGCCGCGCCTGATCGTGATGCTGGTCAGCCTGGGCGCTGTCCTGGTGGGAGTGCTGCTCCTTGGTCTGGTGACACTGGTGACCAGCGTGGGCTTTTGCCGCGGCGCCTGGCTGGCCCTGGAGGGCCACAAGCCCCGTTTCGCCGACCTAATCCGCTGGGATGGGGCCGCCATCAACCGCTTGATCCTGGCCTGGACCGCCTCCCAGCTCCTGCTGCTGGTAGGGCTGGTCCCCTTGGGCCTGGCCGGCTGGGGCCTGAGTTCCCTTGGGCTGGGTCCGGCGCTCTGGTGGCCGATTGGCCTCCTGGCCCTGGTCTTTTGCGGCTGGTTCGGGATTACCCAAACCTTTCTCAACCCCCTGTGCCTGTTTAGAAGCGCCAAACCGCTCGTAACACTGCGCAGCGGCATCAAGGGGGTGCACGCTCAATGGTGGCGGGTATGGGCCCTGCAGGGGCTGCTGGTGACCGTGATCGTGGTGAGCAGTGGCGCCAGCGCCTATGCCCTGTCGATTGCCCTTGCCCCGGTGGTGGCTTGCATCAACCTGGCCGCCTACCGCCAGCTCTTCGGGGCCGAGGATCGGCTGGGGCTGATCAAACCCCAGACCTGATTAGCCCCCCTAGGCCTAGGGCCTGGCAGCAGCGCTTCACGATCGCCAGCCCTAACGCCGCTGGGCGACGCGCAACTTGGCCGAACGGCTACGGGGGTTGGCCTCGGCCTCGGCCTCGCTGGCGATCAGGGGTTTGCGGGTGACCCGCTGCAGGCGGTCGTCACTGACAAAGGCGGTTTTGACGCGGCGATCTTCGAGCGAGTGGAAGCTGATCACGGCCAGCAGGCCGCCGCTCTCCAGCCAATCAGGCGCCTGCAGCAGCAGTCGATCGAGCACCCCCAGCTCGTCGTTGACGGCGATGCGCAGGGCCTGGAAGGTGCGGGTGGCGGGATGGATGCGGCCGCGCCGGGCCGGCGGTGGGTAGCAGCCGGCCACCAGGTAGGCGAGGGCGGCGGTGCCGCTGAAGGGGCCGCTCTCGGCCAGGTGCTGCTTGATCTTGCGGGCGATGCGGCGCGAGAGCCGTTCTTCGCCATAGGCATAGATCAAATCGGCCAGCTCGGTTTCGCCCAGACGCTCGATCAGATCCGCTGCCGTCTCACCCCGCTCAGGGTTCATGCGCATGTCGAGGGGGCCATCGGCGCGGAAGCTGAAGCCCCGGGCGGCCCCATCCAGCTGGGGGCTGCTGACGCCCAGGTCCGCCAACACGGCCACGGCGGACTCGCTCGGGCGGTAGTCGGCGAAGTTGCTGGCCACAACCACGGCCCGGTCGCCGAAGGGCGCCAGGCGCTCGGCGGCGGCGGCCCGGGCACTGGGGTCCTGGTCCAGGCCCACCAGGCGCAGCTGGGGATGGGCTTCGAGCAACAGGGCGCTGTGGCCGCCGCCGCCCAGGGTGCAATCGATCAGCAGGCCGGTTCTGGCGGGCAGGTCCGCGAAGGCGTCGAGCACCGGCTGCGCCAGCACCGGCACGTGCTCAAAGCGCTCAGAGGGCAAGCCATCGGAAGACAAGGGGGGCCTCGGCGTGGCTTCCTTCCTAAGATCCCAGCATTCGCCCCTTAGGCCCCGGTCCCATGACGCAGCTGGAGACGCGCACGGAGCCGATGGTGGTCAACTTCGGCCCCCACCACCCCTCGATGCACGGGGTGTTGCGGCTGGTGGTAACCCTCGATGGCGAGGACGTGGT
>JAEMQZ010000066.1 GCA_016463595.1 Synechococcales cyanobacterium SupBloom_Metag_052
GGTGCCCGTTGGGGAGGGGCCTGGGGTTCCTGGCGTTCACTGGCGCCGCCGGCGCTGCGCAGCTGGCGCAGCAGCAGCTCCTCGCTCAGACCCTCGGCGGCCAGCAGGGAGGCGCCGCAACGGGGCTCATCAAGCAGGGCCAGCAGCAGGTGGGGCCCATCGAGCCAGCGGGAGCCCCAGCTGGCCCGGCGCCGGTCGGCCGCTTCCAGCAGGTCCTCGAGGGCATCACCAACGAACAGCTGGGCGCCGGAATTGCTGGGCTGGTCAGCGCAGAACGCATCGAGCCGATCCAGCAGGCGCTCAGGCTGCAGCGGCAGGGGATCGACCCAGGCGCCGTAGCGCGGATCACTGAACAACACCTGCATCAGGTGTTCCACATCCATCTGGCCATGGCGCCAACGCCGGGCCTGGTCCTGGCTGGCGAGCAGCAGCTCCCAGGCCGCCTCACTGAAGCGATCCGGCTCGGCGGTGAGGCTGCCCCGCCCCGAATCGGCGCCGGGGCTACCAGCGGCGTTGCCAGTGGAGGTCAGTCCTGAAGTCATTGGCCCTGCGCCATGGGATCAGGTTGCATGGGCGCGGGAAGCGAGCTGAATCAACTCCAGCTTGTAGCCATCGGGATCCTCCACGAAGGCGATCACCGTGCCCCCCTCACTCATGGGCCCCGGTTCACGCACCACCTTGCCCCCCTTGCTGCGGATCGCTTCGCAGGTGCCCACGATGTCGTCGACACCGATGGCGATGTGGCCGTAGGCCGTGCCCAGGTCATAGCTGCTGGTGTCCCAGTTGTGGGTGAGCTCAATCACGGCCGTGTCGGCTTCCTTGCCGTAGCCCAGAAAGGCCAGGGTGAAACGGCCGCCGGGGTAATCACGGCGGCGCAACAACTCCATGCCCATCACTTCGGTGTAGAAGCTGAGGGACCGCTCCAGATCCGTAATCCGCAGCATGGTGTGGAGCAGACGCATGGGGCTAGCCGGCACAGGTAGCTCCATTCTGTCCAGCCGGCTGCCTGCAGCCAGCGCCCATTCAGTGCCAACCAGCACAAATGGCCAGAGGGGGGCGGCCCATAGGATCGGCTCAATCCCTTTTGGCCTGTTGTGATCGACTCCCTCGACCTCGTCATCGATTCCATCGTGGCCCGGGAAGTTCTCGATTCCCGTGGCACCCCAACCGTCGAAGCGGAGGTGCTGCTCGAAGGGGGTGCCACCGGTCGGGCGATTGTGCCCAGTGGCGCCAGCACCGGCGCCCACGAGGCCCACGAGCTGCGCGATGGCGATGCCAAGCGCTATTTCGGTAAGGGAGTTCTCCAGGCCGTTAGCAATGTCGAAGAGAAGATAGCCCCGGCCCTGCTCGGCCTGAGCGCCCTCGACCAGGGCACCGTCGATGCCGCCATGCGCGAGCTCGATGGCAGTGACAACAAATCGGCCTTAGGCGCCAACGCCGTGCTGGCCGTGAGCATGGCCGTGGCCCGGGCCGCCGCCAATGGGGTGGGCCTGCCGCTTTACCGCTACCTAGGCGGCCCGATGGCCACCCTGCTGCCGGTGCCGCTGATGAACGTGATCAACGGCGGCGCCCACGCCTCCAACAACCTGGACTTCCAGGAGTTCATGCTCGTGCCCCACGGCGCCAGCAGCTTCCGCGAGGCCCTGCGCATGGGCGCCGAGGTGTTCCACACCCTCAAGGGCCTGCTCTCGGCCCAAGGTCTCTCCACAGCCGTGGGCGATGAGGGCGGATTTGCACCGGATCTGGCTGGCAACGACGCCGCCGGTGCGCTGCTGATCCAGGCGATCGAGAAGGCGGGCTACCGCCCCGGCGACCAGATCTCCCTGGCCCTCGATGTGGCCAGCAGCGAGTTCTACAAAGGGGGCCGCTACGCCTTTGGCGGCGGCAGCTATACCAGCGCCGAAATGGTCGACCAGCTGGCCCAGCTGGTCAGTCGCTACCCGATCATCTCGATCGAGGATGGCCTGGCCGAAGACGACTGGGAGGGCTGGGGCCTGCTCACCGAGCGCCTCGGCAAAACCGTGCAACTCGTCGGCGACGACCTGTTTGTAACCAACAGCAGCCGCCTGCAGCGGGGCATCGACCAGGGCATCGCCAACTCGATCCTGATCAAGGTCAACCAGATCGGCACCCTCACCGAAACCCTGCAGGCGATCGACCTGGCCGGCCGGGCCGGTTACACCAGCGTGATCAGCCACCGCAGCGGCGAAACTGAAGACACCACGATTGCCGACCTGGCCGTGGCCACCAGGGCCGGCCAGATCAAGACCGGCTCGCTCAGCCGCAGCGACAGGGTCGCTAAATACAACCAGTTGCTGCGCATCGAAGACGAACTGGGCAGCCAGGCCGTTTACGCCGGCGCCGAAGACCGGGGCCCCCGCGGCAAGGGCTGAGGGCCTAGGGGATCCCCAGCGCTATCCCGGGAATCCCCTTGACTCAGAGCCCGGTGATGCCGCCAGGCTCCCAAGTCCCAAGGTCCAACGTCACCTGAATCCGGCTTACCCGTCAGGTCGTTGGGGAATCGGGGCCAGCGGGGACAGGGGCCCCGGGCAGTTTGTCCAGGCGCAGATCGCGCTTCAGCCGGCCCTGCAACTTCAGCCAGCCCAGGCCCACCGGCAGGCCTGCCACCAGGGGGATCGCCGCTAGGGCTGGCCGGGTGCTGGCGCCCAGTAGGGCCGCCGCCATGGCCAGGGCGCCGAGCAGAAAGGATTGGCCAGTCCCCTGCTGGGCCACGGCCAGACGACGCAGCAGCCGGTCGGTTTCACCGGCGCGAATCTGCACTTGTAGGTCGCCCTGCTCAATGCGCGCCAGGCTTTCCTCGAGGCGGCGCGGAATCCCCAGGGCACGGCTGCCCACCTCGGCCGCCTGGCGACCGAGCTGGTTGATCAGGTCATTGGGGCCACTGCCGCTTGCGGTCATCAGGGGAAGCAGGTAGGGGCGGGCGATGGCAATCAGGCTAAAGCCGGGATCGAGGCTGCGGCCCACCCCCTCGAAGGTGGAGAGGGCCCGCATCACGAAGATCAGCTCCGAGGGCAGGCGAAAGGGCTGCCCATACACCAGGTCGTAGAGATCCCCCGACAACTTGGCCAGCACGTTGGAATCGAACGGGGGCGTGAGCGCATCGGTGAGCATCACCCGCACCAGCCGCCGCACCGGCCCCGGATCAATGCCCGTGGCGATCACTCCGGCCGCCTGCAACTCGCTCACCAGGCCACCGGCATCGCGGGCGGCGGCGGCGGTCACCATCCGTCCCAGGCGGCTGCGCAGCCGCTGGGAGATCTGGCCCATCATGCCGAAGTCGTAGTAAATCAGGGCCCCATCGCGGGCCACAGCCAGGTTTCCCGGGTGGGGATCGGCGTGGAAGAAGCCGAAGCGCACCAACTGCTGGAGGTAACTGGCCGCCCCCTTTTCTGCCACGGCAGCCGGGTCAATGCCGGCCTCAATCAGGGCCTGGCGGTCGGTGATTTTGATGCCGGGCACGTAATCGAGGCAGAGCACCCGCCGGCTGGTGAGTTCCCACACCACCCCCGGAATGCGGATGCCGCGGTCCTCGAGAAATTGCTGGCGGAAGCGGGCCGCATGTTCGGCTTCCAGGCGGAAATCCAGCTCCCGCAGCAGCACCCGCCGACATTCCTGGGCAATCGACACCCAGTCGCGGCCCTGGCCCCAACGGGGATGGCGCTGTAAGACGGCGGCGATCTGCTGCAACACCTCCAGGTCGAGACGGAACAGGCGCTCCAGGCCAGGCCGCTGGATCTTGAACACCACCTGGCGGCCGCTGCGCAGGCTGGCCCGGTGCACCTGGGCGAGGCTGGCGGCCCCAAGGGGGCTCTCCTCGAGATCCACCACCTCAACGCAGCGTTCCCCCAGCTCCTGCTCGAGCAACTGCTGGGCCACCGCAAACGGGAAGGCGGGCACCTGGTCCTGCAGCCGGGCTAGTTCCTCCACATAGCCGGCCGGCAACACATCCGGCCGGGCCGACAGGAGTTGCCCGAGCTTGATAAAGGCCGATCCCAAGCCCAACAACTCACCGGTGAGCCAATGGGCCCGCCGTTGCTGGCGGGCGGCCCGGCGCTCCGGAGTGACACCGCCGCGGTAGGTCCAATCGGCGCCATCGGCCCAGAGGCCAGCCAGCAGGCGCAACATCGACAGCCAGATGCGTAAGGAGCGCCGGACGCTGCGCAGCCCCCCCAGCAGGCGCGCCATCAGGAGCGGTCCTCAAGCTGGCGCGCCATGGCGGCCACCTGGGCCCGCAGCTGGTCGATCTGGTCCTGGGGATCGGCTAAGGGCTGGGTGGCACTGGGGCTGGAAACCCAGGAGCCAGCCTGGCTATCGGCTGACCAGGTTGGGGGCCCGGGTGTTTGCGAAGCAGCTTCTCCGTGGTCGAGGCGATCGGCCTCCAACTCCACCTCTTCAACGAACAACTGCCATTCGCGGCTCAGCCGCCCGGGGGCGTCCTGGGCCAACAGGGCCAGCTCGGCGGCCGCATCGGCCAGGCCGCTACCGAGGCGCACCACCAGGCGATTGAGCGCGGCCTGAATCAAGGACTGGGGCGCAGGCATGGGGGGCCGGCCAGGCAAGGCAAAAGGCTGCCGAAACTGTGGCAGATCAGGGCCGGCTACCGGGGCTCGCGGACTAGGGAGCTGGCAGCGAGGGGGCGCTGGGGGCTGTTGGCGTCGCAGGCAGGTCTGGCGCGCTGGGGGGCTCCTGGTCGGTGCCCGGGCCAGGGGCCGGCTCCAGGGGAGCCAGGCCCCCATCCGGAAACATGGCCGCCTCCTTGGCCTCGGCCGTCGCCTTGGCAGCCTCCTCGGCCTGCAGGCGTTGCTGGTCCAAGGATTCCAGGTCGGCGCCGATCGACTCGCTCCCGGAGCCGAAGCGCAACCTCAGGTTTTCAAGGCTGGTCCCGGAAAACGGCTGCACATCGAAATTGCGACCGAAGTGCACCAGTTCGCCCACCTGGAGATTGAACAAACGCTGGCTCACCCCGTAGCCCAGGCCAAAGCAGGCGCCCACCACCAGCGGCCCCACCCAGGGGCGAGGGCGCCGCTGCGGCGCTGGCGCGGCCTTGGCCATCCCTTCCCAACCGATTGGCCCTGGCATCCTGCCAGGGGTTTCATACTTTTCTCCAAGCAGCCCAAGGTCACCCCCCCAGACCCCAATCCCACCGCCTTGCCAGGCCGGCCAATCTCCTCGCTGGCAAGGGCGTTTCGACGATCAATTACGTCGTGTAATCGGCGTTGATACGAATATATTGATCTGAGAGATCGCAGCCCCAGGCGCGGCCCTGGCCAGGGCCGGTGCCGACGCCCAGGCGAATCAGCACGGTGTCGTCCTGCAGATAGGCAGCGGCGGCCCGATCCCGGATGTAGCCGGAGGCTGCAGGGCGATCGAAGGGCAAGGGTTGGCCGGCGGCCATCAGTTGGTGGTCCCCCAGCCAGAGGGCCACGGCGCCGGGATCGAAGGCCACGCCGGAGCGGCCGGCCGCCGCCAGGATCCGGCCCCAATTGGGGTCGCGGCCGTGGACGGCGCATTTCACCAGGGACGAGCCACAGACCGTGCGGGCGACGGTGATCGCCTCGGCGTCCCTGGCCGTGCCCGACACCTGCACCTCGATCAGGCAGGTGGCGCCTTCGCCGTCGCGGGCGATCGCCCGGGCCAGATGTTGCGACACCTGGGTGAGGCCGGCCTCTAGGGCGTCAAAGTGCTCGGGATTTAGGGGCTCTCCGGCTGCAAAGGCCAGGAAACAATCGTTGGTGCTGGTGTCTCCGTCCACCGTGATCGCATTGAACGAGCGATCCACCGCCCGCTTCACCATCGCCTGCCAAACCTCGGCGGGCACCCCCGCATCGCAGCTGAGCATGGCCAGCATCGTCGCCATGGCGGGATGGATCATCCCGGATCCCTTGGCCATGCCACCAATGCGCACCCGCCGCCCGCCCAGGTTGGCCTCAAGAGCGAGTTGTTTGTCGACCAGGTCGGTGGTGAGGATCGCCCGGGCTGCGCCATCGCCCCCCTCGGGGCTGAGGGCGGCCACCAGGGGGTCCAGCCCCGCCAGCAGGATCTCCATCGGAATTGGCACGCCAATCACCCCGGTGGAGCAGATCAGCACCTCGTCGTCATCAAGCCCTAATCGCTGCGCCAGGGAGCCCGTGGCCCGCAGGCTGTCGACCAGGCCGCGGTCGCCCGTACAGGCATTGGCCTGGCCGGAATTGGTCAGCACGGCCCGGGCCCGGCCGCCAGTCGCAGCCAACCGGTCGGCGCAGAGGTCAACGCAGGCCGCCCGCACGACACTGGTGGTGAAGGTGCCGGCGCACACCGCCCCTGGTGGGGCCACCACTAGGGAAAGATCGGCTTTGCCCGAGGCCTTCAAGCCGGCCGTGATCCCGGCGGCCAGGAAACCTTTGGGGGCAGTGACGCCGCCGGGGGTGGGGTGCCAGGGATGGGTCAAGGGGCGCCTCTGCTGCGACCCTGAGCATCGGACAGACCTAGCCCCACCGGCACCCGCCCATGGCTGACTTACCGCGCTGGCCAGGCCCCCAACGGCGCATCGGCCTCACCGGCGGCATCGCCACCGGCAAAAGCAGCGCCGGCCACTGGCTGGCCACCGTGGCGGGACTCCCCGTGCTGGATGCCGATCTCTACGCCCGAGAAGCCCTGGCACCCGGCTCGCCTGGGGCCAAGGCCGTGCTGGAGCGCTACGGCGCGGCAATGGGAGATCCGTCTGGAGCCGGCGAAGCCGCGATGGTGCTCGATCGCTCCGCCCTCGGGCGCATCGTCTTCCACGACCCAGCCGAGCGCCGCTGGCTGGAGCAGCTGGTCCATCCCCTGGTGCGCGCCCGCTTCGACCAGCAGCTGGCCGCCCGGGCGGATGCGCCGGTGCTTGTGCTGATGGTGCCCCTGTTGTTTGAGGCGGGCCTCACCGGACTTTGCAGCGAGGTCTGGCTGGTGGACTGCGATGAAGACCAGCAGCTCCAACGCCTGATCGCCCGCGATCACTGCAGCGAATCCGAAGCGCGGGCCCGCATCGCCGCCCAATGGCCCTTGGTACGGAAACGGCCCCTGGCCGATGCCCTGGTCAGCAACCGGGGCGAAGCGGGGCAATGGGTTGCAACCCTGCAAGACCTACTGGACAACGGCAGCCCAGGAGCGCTTCGGCCAACGAGGAAAGCCCAGTCCTGAGTTCCAGATCAATCAGCCCTCCGCTGCAGGTTGAGGGCCCAGACCCGTTCAACAATCAGCGCCAGAGTGGTCAACTTCAACCCTTGAGCTTCTCAATCAAAATCTGGTTGGCGAGCTTGGGATCCGCCTTGCCACCCGTTTGCTTCATTAGCTGGCCGACAAAGAAGCCCTGCAATTTGGTTTTTCCGCCCCGGAAGGCTTCCACCTCGGCGGGATGGGCCGCGAGCAGCTGGTCCACGATCGCCGTGATCGCGGCCGGGTCGCTGATCATCCCCAGGCCCTGCGCCTCAACGATCGCCTTGGGAGAGCCGCCCTGGGCCAACAACTCGGGCAACAGGTCTTTAGCGATTTTGCCGCTGATCACACCGCCATCGATCAGTTGCACCATCTCAGCGAGCTGCTCGGGCTTGAGCGGTAATTCGGCGATCGAGAGACGGTTGGCATTCACATAGGCGGCGATGTCGCCCGTCACCCAATTAGACACGGCCTTGGCATCGGCGCCGGCGGCCACCGCCGCCTCAAAGTATTCAGCCATGGCCCGCTCATCGGTCAGCACCCGGGCGTCATAGATGGAAAGCCCCAGTTGCTCGGCGTAGCGATGGCGCTTGGCGGCCGGCAGCTCCGGCAATTCGGAGCGCCAACCCTCGCGCTGCTCGGCGCCCACCTCGATGGGCCCCAAATCAGGATCGGGGAAGTAGCGGTAATCGCTGGCGCCTTCCTTGCTACGCATGCTCTTGGTGAGCTGCTTACTCTCATCCCAGAGCCGGGTTTCCTGCACCACCGGTTCGCCGGTCTCGTAGGCCTTGATCTGGCGCTGGATTTCGTAATCACAGGCCTTCTGAATCGCCGAAAAGGAATTCATGTTCTTGATTTCCACCTTCGTGCCGAAGGTGGCATCGGGGCCACGCCGCACCGAAATATTGACGTCACAGCGCAGGGAGCCTTCCTGCATGTTGCCATCACTCACGCCTAAATAGCGCATGATCCGGCGAATCTCAGCGGCGTATTCCGCCGCCTCCCGGCCCGTGCGCAGGTCTGGCTTGCTCACAATCTCAGCCAAAGCAACCCCAGCGCGGTTGTAATCCACTAGGGAGTGGGTGCTGCCCGCAAGGCGATCACTACCGGCATGAACAAGCTTGCCGGCATCTTCTTCCATGTGCAGCCGTTCAATGCCGATGGTTTTGAGGTAGGTGTCTTTGCCCTTCTCAGCCACCTCAACCTCAATCCAGCCGTTCTCTGCTATCGGCTCATCGAATTGAGAGATCTGGTAGTTCTTAGGAAGATCAGGATAAAAATATTGCTTACGATCAAACTTGCTATGTTCGGCGACCTG
>JAEMQZ010000014.1:0-7032 GCA_016463595.1 Synechococcales cyanobacterium SupBloom_Metag_052
CAGGGACGGGTCGGTAGAAGCCGCGGGCTTCAGCCGGGGGCAAAAGCGACCAAGGGACTTAGGGCAGCTGCAACAGGGCGCGGCGGCGCAGGGGGCGGGAGAACAGCTCGGCCAAATCGCCGGCCTGATCGATGCCATGGATCGGGCTGAACACCAGCTCAATCGACCACTTGGTGACAAAGCCCTCCGCCTCGAGCGGATTGGCCAGGCCCATGCCGCAAACAACCAGGTCGGGGCGGGCGGCCCGCAGGCGATCGAGCTGCCGTTCCACGTCCTGGCCTTCGCTGAGCTGGGTAGCGGGCGGCAGCAGGGCCAGCTCCTCGGCCATCAGCAGGCGATCGAGATAGGGGGTGCCCACCTCCACGAGCTCCATGCCACATTCCTGTTGCAAGAAGCGGGCCAGGGAGAGCTCCAGCTGGGAATCGGGCAGTAGGAACAGGCGCTTGCCCGCCAGCACTTCCCGGTGCGGGGCAAGGGCACGCCGGCCCCGCTCCACGAGGGGATCGAGCACCGCCGCCACCGTGGCCGGATCAATGCCAAAGGCGGCGGCCGCCGCCGCCATCCAGGCCCGGCTGCCCTCCACCCCTAGGGGGTAGGGGCTGCGCACGAACTGGGCGCCCCGGTCCACGAGGGCTCGGGCCGTTGCGGAGAGGAAGGGCTGGCAGAGCAACATGCGGGTGCCCTTGCCCACGGGCGGCAACTCCGTGGAACTGCGGGGCGGCAGGCTGCGAATCAGGCCAATCCCCAGGCGCTGGAACAGGCTGGTGAGCCGCTCCTCCACGCCATCGGCCAGGGTGCCGACCAGCAGCAGCTGGTCCTCGTCGCTGCGGGGCATCAGCGGCACCATCGACAGCAGGGCGTTGTCTTCCCCCTGGGTGAAGGTGGTTTCGATGCCACTGCCGGAGTAGTTGAGCACCATCACCCGGCCGGTGTGCTGACGGCTCAGCCGTTCAGCCGCCTTAGCCAGGTCGAGCTTGATCACCTCACTGGGGCAGGAGCCCACCAAAAACAGGGTGCGAATTTCCGGGCGACGCTCCAGCAGGTCCCGCACCAGCCGATCCAGCTCTTCGTTGGCATCGGCCAGGCCGGCCAGGTCCCGTTCCCCCAGGATCGCTGTGCCGAAGCGGGGTTCAGCGAAAATCATCACCCCCGCAGCCGACTGGACCAGGTGGGCGCAGGTGCGGGAACCCACCACCAGAAAGAAGGCATCGGGCATGCGCCGATGCAACCAAACAATCGAGGTGAGGCCGCAGAACACCTCCCGCTGGCCGTTCTGCTGGATCAGGTCGGGACGCTCAAGGGAGCTGGCGGCCCTGGGATTGGCGCTGGGAACAGCGATCCCATCGCTAGAGAGAGCCGCCACGGAGGCCACGGGCTGGGCCATACAAGGCCGTTTTGCACAAAGTCACTACAGGACTAGCGAAGCCAGGGGCGACGGCAAGCTTCTGCTTCATATCTTTTCGGGATTGCGTTGACATCACCCTGGCGGCCTAGGCCTTAATACCTGGGGCAAAAGCCAAAAACTGTCCCAATCGGATAGCCACTAACAAGCTATTGGCAAGGACGACAACCCGAATATGCTGGTTCCAGCACCAAAAGGGCAGCGCTCGCGGACCGGCGGTAGCCAAAGAGCCGCTCAACTGCCAGGTGGGGAACGGGCCTAGCTGGGGGGGGATTGGCGTTGCATCAAGTCGAGAATCTTTTCACTTTTGAGGGGACAAAGTTGTGGTGCGTAGTAACGCACTGCAGCCGTTTCAATGCTCGGAGGCGTGATGCCTTGAAAGTCAATGGCCGCCTGTTCAAAGGATGATTGCAAGCTTTGGTGCAATTGGTTCAAGGGTGTTTGCAGGCCAATGTTGTCGCACAGCAACTGGGCATAAAGCCGGGCGGCACAACCAACCTGGCCCAGGTTGGCAACACAGCGGCCCAGGGCAAAGTTGCTGGCTTGGGCTGGTCCAGGTGCCAGCAGTTCGGGGAGGAGCGGTGGCGGTGGCGGCACCACAAGGGGCGACGGCCAAGGGGCCATCAGCGGCGAAGCGGGGGGCAGCTGGCCCCAGGCCGCAGACCCGATCGAAGCAGTGGCCACCAGCAAAACCAGCCGGGTGATTCTGTTCACCTCAACCGCTCCGGCTGGCAGGTGCTCGCCAGGCCATAGGCCTGGGTATTGAGAATCGGCAGGGGCGCCAGGGAGCCCGGCGCGGCGAACAACTGGGGATTGAGCTGGTTCAAGCGGCGGGCCAGGGAGGCCAAATGGGCCCGTTTCTCCGTCATGCGGCGGTTGCGTCTGGCCAACCAGCCTTGGTAGCGCTCGGATTCCGCCTGTTGCCACTGGGCCAGGGCCGTCTCGTAACGCTCCTGATCCAGTTCCTGGTCATAGGTGGCGAAACGCCGTTGCAGGTTGGGATCCAGCCGCTGGGGGCGCTCCGATACCCCATAGGGTTCAGCGCCGAGCTGGGCCAGGTGTTGGTTAGCGGCCATCAAGGCCAGGGCCAGACTCTTGATTTCCGCCCGGTTGGCAGAACAAGCGGCCAACCGTTGTCTTGCCGCAGCCTGTTGGCGAATCTGGGCCTCGGCCCGTTCCCGCTCCAGCAGCGCGTTGATCGACAGCAGGCAGTAGCCATAGCGCAAGGGGCGTAACAGCCCATGGGCTTCGCTTGCCACCTGGGCCGAGCAGCGCTGCTGGCCTTGACGAGACTGGGGATTGGCACCCTGACAGCCGCCCACCAGGCCCACCAGCAACAGCATGGCAATCGCTCGGCGCGTCATCCGCCAGGGCAACACCTGGAGCGGCAACGGAGCCAGCCAGCCAAAGGCGACATATTTCTGGAGAAGACCCAAGGGCATTGGCCGTGCGTTGGCTATCCAGCTGGCAGGGCTCGTATGGGAACCAACTTAGGTCAACACTCCAAGCGGCCCAAGCGTGGCTGGCAAACTCAGGGCTGCGATCGCTTTGAACCGGGCAGCCATGGCAGAGCCAGCGAACCCGAATCAGGGGCGCCAAATCAATGGCGTGGAGCTCGTTGCCCAAGCCCTGGTCCAGCAGAGTCCGCCCCACTTCGCAACCCTTGCCGAGGAACGGCGCTATCGACTCAGCCACCTGGCCGGAGCCCTACGGGTGTTTGGTCGCTCGGGCTTCGGCGAAGGCGTGGCCGGCCATATCACCGTGCGCGATCCGGAATATCCAGACCATTTCTGGGTTAATCCCTTTGGCCACTCCTTTCGGCTGATGCGGGTCAGCGATCTGATTTTGGTGAACCATGCCGGTGAGGTTGTCTATGGCAACCGGCCCGTCAATCGGGCCGCCTTTGTCTTGCATGCCGCCGTGCATGAAGCCAGGCCAGACATCAATGCGGCCGCCCATGCCCACTCCCCCCATGGCAAAGCTTTTGCCTCGCTTGGACGCCTGCTGGATCCAATCACCCAAGATGCCTGCGCCTTTTTCAACGACCATGTTCTGATCCAGGCCGATGGCGGCAAGGTGGTGTTTGAACTGGAATCGGGCCGCACTTTTGCCAGCCAATTCGGTAGCGGCAAGGCGGCCATTCACCAGAACCATGGCCTGTTCACGGTGGGGCAAACGGTGGATGCGGCGGCCTTCTGGTTTTTAGCGATGGAACGCTGCTGCCAGGCCCAGCTGCTGGCCGAGGCGGCGGGAACCCCCCAGCTGATCCGGCCGGAATGGGCCACCTACACCCGCGAGCACACGGCCAGCAGCCTGGCCGGCTGGTTAAATTTTCAATCATTCTGGGAGGAGATCAGCCAGTCTGATCCCGACCTATTCAACTAACGGCAGGGCAGCCAACGATCGCAGGTTTGCTGGCCAGCCTGATCCCGCCTTACACCTTGATTCGGGAACTGACCACTGGATCGTTCGCTGAACGATCGAGCTAGCTACTCTCTTGTTGTTAACTGGGGTGCATTGGTAGTCAAACCAAAATAACATTGATCTAGCCAAGCCAAACTTCTTGGAACGATCGATTAGGATCGGGCCGCAAAAAGCTTTGCCCTCGTGTTGTTACTGCTCGCCACAGCGGCCCAATCTCCGCCAGCTGCCGGCGCCAGCGGCGCCCAAATAGCCGCTGAGAAGGTCACTGATGTACTGCCATTTCCGGCCATTTTACTCGTAATCGGCCTGGTATTTTTCGGAACCCTAGCAATCAGCCGTATATCCTCCAAGCTAGGAATTCCTGCCATCCTTGGCATCCTGCTTCTAGGCCTATCAATCAATGTCAAATACACGGTATTTGACATGGGTTTTATTAATTCCCTGCATACAGTCAGCTTGGCGATGATCCTGTTCTACGCAGGACTTAAAACCAACGTTAAAGCCATTCGAGGCTTCCTCTCCTTCGGCGCCTGGCTGGCCGTTGCCGGATCAATTCTCACCGCCCTGATCCTGGCTGCCGGTATCTGGTTTATCTCGTCGGACACCCTGGGGGGAGTTGAATTTGGTTTTTCCCAACTGGGCTTTCCGATTGCCCTGATGGTGGGGGTTGCCATGGCCTCGACGGACTCCGCCGCCATCGAAGGGGTGCTGGAAGCCTCAGGCCGCTCGATCCCCAAGAAACTCGGCAACATCCTCGAGTTTGAATCGGCCTTGAACTGCTCGATTGCCGTTCTTGCCCTAGCGGCGGTCACCAGCATCATGGCCAGCAACATGTCAACCGGAAATGGTGTCATCCTTAGGACTGAACTTATCGAGTTAGCAGGGCGTCTTGTGGTTGGCCTGATTGTCGGTGTGGGCATGGGTTATTTCTCCAAGCTCAGCATTGAAAAACTAGTAACAGATCGCTCCCAGGTGTTGATGTTGGGCCTATCCCTGGCCTTGATGGCCTACGGCGTTGGCAGCCTGGCCGGTAAAGCGGGCTTCTTTTCAGCCTTTGTGACCGGGGTATTCCTGGGCAACAACAAATACTCCAATGATCTGGTTTCCGCTGAAAGCGTCAGCGAGATCATGCTGCCATTCAATGAAATGACAGAGATCGCAATCTTCTTCATTTTTGGCCTGATCTCAACGCCTTCGATGGTGCTTTCCGTAATGCCAATTGCCTTTTTGGCTAGCCTGATCTTAATGTTTATAGCCCGTCCCTTAAGCCTGCTGATCCTCTCTCCACTTTCCCCTTTCAACCCCAGGGAGAACCTGCTGCTT
Organism: Synechococcales cyanobacterium SupBloom_Metag_052; assembly: GCA_016463595.1. Taxonomy (GTDB): domain Bacteria; phylum Cyanobacteriota; class Cyanobacteriia; order PCC-6307; family Cyanobiaceae; genus BAIKAL-G1. Next base: position 5,150 of record JAEMQZ010000014.1, read on the forward strand.
TCCTGGTGCGGACTGCGGGGTGCCGTACCCCTAGCCCTAGGATTTGAAGGGGCTGAATACATCCCCAAAATCGTGGGAATTGATCCGATTGTTGCCCATCAATTGGTTAGCAATTGCGAAGGCATTATTTTTTCGATTGTGATGTTCAACCTGCTGATCCAGGGCATCTCCATTCCCCATTTTGTCAAAAAGCTGCAGTTTGATGCCCCCGCAACAAACCAACTCGCTTGAGCGGGAACCATTAGTCAGGGGACAAACCTCTGACTGAGCAACCCAGGGACTGGCTAGCTCACCAGCCAGAACCAACCCCCAGCCTGCCTACTTCCAAAGACCCCATAACCACTTTTCCTTGACTACTCCTCCATGAGCACGGCCCCAGCCACCATCGCGGCCCCCCTCCAGGTCCTGGCTGAAGTATTTGGCTATGGCGCCTTTCGGGGCCCCCAGGCGGAGATCGTCGACCATGTAGTGGCCGGCGGCTCGGCCCTGGTGCTGATGCCCACTGGCGGCGGCAAATCCCTCTGTTATCAAATTCCGGCCCTCTGCCGCCCCGGCACCGGCGTAGTGGTCTCGCCCCTGATCGCCCTGATGGACGACCAGGTGGCGGCCCTGCGCCAGGCGGGGGTGCGCGCCGCCGCCCTGCATTCGGCCCAGGGGCCAGAGCAGGCCCAGGCCGCCTGGAGAGCCCTGCGGGCGGGGGAGCTGGACCTGGTCTATCTCTCGCCGGAGCGGCTGCTGGCGGGCGACTGCCTTGAACGCCTGGCCGAACTGCCCATTGCCCTCTTCGCCATTGACGAGGCCCACTGCGTCTCCCAATGGGGCCACGATTTCCGGCCCGAGTATCTGCAGCTGGCCGTGCTGGCGGATCGGTTCCCGACCATTCCCCGCCTGGCCCTCACCGCCACGGCCGATGGCCGCACCCGCGAAGACATCCGCGAGCGCCTGCGCTTACAGGACGACCGGGTGTTTCTGGCCAGCTTCGATCGGCCCAACATCACCTACTTGGTGCGCGAAAAGGAGGGCCCGGGGGCCCAGTTGCAGGCGTTCCTGGCGCCGCGCAAGGGTGAGGCCGGCATCGTCTACGCCCGTTCGCGTCAACGGGTCGACCGCCTGGCGCAGGAGCTGGCCGGCGCCGGCTTTGACGCCCTGGCCTATCACGCCGGCCTTGATCACCAGCGGCGCTCGGCCGTGCTGGAGCGGTTTCGCCGCGACAGCGGCGTGATCGTGGTGGCCACGATCGCCTTTGGCATGGGCATCGACAAACCGGATGTGCGCTTTGTGGCCCACGTGGATCTGCCCAAGAGCCTGGAGGCCTACTACCAGGAAACGGGCCGGGGCGGCCGCGATGGCCTGGCCGCGGTGGCCTGGATGGTGCATGGGCCGGGTGATGTGCCGCAGCTGCGCCGCTTCATCGAGGATTCCGGCGCCGAACCCAGCCAAAAGGCGATCGAACACGGCAAGCTCGATGCCTTAATCGGCTTCACCGAAGCCTCAACCTGTCGCCGCCAGGTGTTGCTGGGCCACTTCGGCGAAAGCTTGGCCCAGCCCTGCGGCAACTGCGATGTCTGCCTCGAACCCGACCGCTCCCAGGACGTGACTGAAGCGGCCCGCAAGGCCCTTTCGGCGGTGTATCGCAGCGGCAGCCGCTTCGGCGCCGCCCATTTGGTGGACGTGCTGCTGGGGGCCAACAGCGAAAAAATTCGTGTCCTGGGCCACCAGGAACTCAGCGTCTACGGCATCGGCAAGGAGCTGGACCGGGGCCAATGGCGCAGCCTGTTTCGCCAGCTGGTGGCGACCGGCCTGCTGATCAGCGATCCCGCCCACCAGGGGGGCCTGCGCTTCGGCGATCGCGAGCGGGTCACCCCCCTGCTGCGGGGCGAGGT
>JAEMQZ010000014.1:7132-29784 GCA_016463595.1 Synechococcales cyanobacterium SupBloom_Metag_052
CTGCAGGCCCTTAAGGACTGGCGCCGCGAGCAGGCCCGCAGCCAGGGGGTTCCCCCCTATGTGGTCTTCCACGACCGCACCTTGATGGAATTGGCTAGCCGCCGCCCCCCCGATCTGGCCAGCCTGGCGGGCGTGACCGGAGTGGGCAAGGCCAAGCTGGCCAGCTATGGCGAGGCGGTGTTGGCGCTGGTGGCAACCGGCGCCGCCTAGCCGCTCAGTTGTATTCGCCGGGCAGGTCGTTTTTGCGCACCGTGACCCGGCCGACCCGCTTGCCGGAGAGGCGCAGCAGTTCATCGCCGGAAAAGCTGTAGCCCAGGCCGGCGCCGATCTGGGCGACGTCGTCGGCCGTGGCGGCAGAACTAATCGCCTGGCGCAGGGCCGGATCGTCCTGGACGACCGCCAGGAAGGCCTTGAGCTGGTCGAGGGCCATGGCGGACGCACGCGGACGCCCCAGCATCGGACAAGACAATCCAGGTACGGTCACGCCATGGTTGCCCAAGCCCCCGTGCTGCTGCGTCGATTCCTGGTATTGGTCCTGCTGCCGTTGCTGCTGCTGCTCGCTCCAGCCGGCGTCCAGGCCTCCCTATTGCACCTAGAGGGTCCGGTGCCCGTTGACCTGGGCGTGCAGGCCGGCTCCCTGGCCCCCTGTGCCTCGAGTGCCCATTGCGCCCGCGCCAGCTGGCCCGTGGCCGATCCGGCTGGCGCCCTGGCCTCCTTGGGCCATCTGCTCGGGGAGCAGGAAGGACTGGCAATCCAGGAGCAAACCGCCAGTTACATCCACGCCACGGCCACCAGCCGCCTGTTCGGCTTTGTGGATGATCTCGAGCTCTACGCCGACCAGGCCGGCGGCCGCCTCCAGGCCCGCTCGATCTCGCGCCTCGGTGACTCCGACCTGGGCGTTAACGGCCGGCGTCTCGACCAGCTCGGGGCGTCCCTGGGCCATGGCTAATCCCACCAGCCCCGCAGGGGCCAACCCCCAGGAGCCGACACCAGGCCGGGTGCGGATCCTGCACAGCGCCGACTGGCAGATCGGCAAGCCCTACAACTTTGTGGGCGATTCACAGAAACGTTTCCGTCTGCAGGAAGAACGGCTGCGGGCCCTCGGCCGCATCGGGGCGGCCGCCCGTCAGCAGGGGGCCAGCCTGGTCGTGGTGGCAGGCGATCTATTCGACTCCACCACCGTGGCGATCAGCACCGCCCTGGAGGTGCTCGAAGCGATCGGCGCCATGGCCTTGCCAGTGCTCGTGATCCCCGGCAACCACGACCACGGCGCCCCCGGCGGCATTTGGGATAGCCCCGACTGGCAACGCCACCAGCCGGAACGGGCCCCGAATCTGCAGCTGTTGCTCGAACGCCAGCCCCTGGAGCTGGCGCAGCTGGTGGTGTTGCCCTGTCCCCTGCTTCGTAAGCAGGACACCAGCGATCCCACCGGCTGGATCCGGGGCCTCGATTGGGCGAGCCTGCCCGCAGGCAAGCCCCGGCTGGTGATCGCCCACGGCAGCATCCAGGGCTTTTCCGGGCGGGACTACGGCGCCGAAGCGAACTGGGGGTCCGCCCCAGATCCCGCCGGACCAGGCGCCATGAACCACATCGACCTGGCCCAGCTACCCCTGGGGGAACTCGATTACATCGCCCTGGGCGACTGGCACAACCTCAAACAGGTGTCGAGCAAGGCCTGGTACAGCGGCACCCCAGAACCCGATCGCCACGACCAAGGCGAGGCCAACCAACGGGGCCAGGTGCTGCGGGTCGACCTCGGTCGGGGCCAGGAGCCCCAGGTGGAGGTGCTGCCCACGGGGCGCCTCAGCTGGCACAACCTGGCCATGCACCTGGGCACCGACGCCGACCTGGAGCAGCTGGAGGCCCGGATCCAGGAGCGCACCGGGGGCCGGGTCAGCCAAGATCTGCTGCGCCTGGAGCTCAGCGGCAGCCTCAGCCTGGCGGCCCATCGCCGCTACAGCTCCCTGCTGGCAGATCTAGAGCACCAACTGCTCGACCTGCGGCTCAAGGGCGGTTGCGACCAGGCCCCCCAAGCCGGCGAACTGTCCGCCCTCACCGAGCGCCCCGAAGACCCCCTGATCGCCCGCGTGGCCATGGAGCTCCAGGCCCGACTGGCCCGCCAGGAGGGGGTCGATGCTGGGGCTGCCGCCGTCAGCCGCGCCGCCCTCTGCGAACTGTTCCGCCTGGCCACCAGCCCCTGAGGGGGCCCGACCGAACCAGGGCCTCCAGCCCCCGATCCAGCCCCGCAACAGCCACCCCGCCCCATCCCGGCTCCAGCCTCCCGGGCGATCCTTTCCTCCATGCGCCTGCTCTCCTGCCGCCTGCAGAACATCCGGGTCCATGGCGACCTGGCCCTGGAGTTTGGTCCGGGTCTGACCCTGATCGGTGGTCCCAATGAGACGGGTAAAAGCACCCTGGTGGAGGCCCTGCACCGCTGTCTGTTCCTGCGGGCCACGGCCACGGGCGCGCCCGTGGAGGCCCTGCAATCACGCCTGCATCTGGGCCAGCCCCAGGTGGAGCTGACCTTTGCCGCCCGCGGCGAGGCCTGGACCCTGGTGAAGCGCTTCAGTGGCAGCTCCGGGAAAGTGCTGTTGCGCTCCGGCAGTGGGCACCAGTGGCAGGGGCCCGAGGCGGAGGAGCAGCTGGCGGAATTGCTGGGGGTGAAGGAAACCCTGGGCAGCCGCCAGGCGGGCAGCCTGCTGCGGGGACGCTGGGCCCATCTATGGGTGATGCAGGGTCGCTCCGGCGACGACCTGCTGGCCCAGGGCGGTGCCCACTACGACCTGGAGGCCCTGGTGGCCCAGCTGGAGCGCGGCGGCGGTAGCGCCATGCAATCGCCCAAGGACCAACAGCTCGCCAGCCGCCTCGACGCCCTGCTGGCGGAAACCTTCACCACCAGCCGCGGCAACCTGCGCCGCCAGTCGCCGCTATGGAGCGCCCAACAGGCGCTTGAGGCGGCCGAGGCGGCCGTTCAGCACGCCCAGGATCAGCTGGCCGACTATGGGGCGGCTAGCGAGGAGCTGGGCCGCAGCACCGCCAGCCTGCAGGAGCTGCAGCACCTGCGCCTGCCGGAGCTGCGCCAGCGACAACAGCGCCTCCAGGCGGCGGCCACGGAACGGACCCGGCTCGAGGCGGCCCTGGCCCTGGCGAAGCAGCAACTCGAACCCCTGCAGATGCGCCAGCAAGCCCTGGCTAGTGACCTGGGCGCCTGGCGCCAGCTGGGGGCCAGCCTCACGCGCCTAGGCCAGCAGGCCCTGGAGCTGGAAACCGCCCGGGAGCAGGCCAAAGGCGAGCTGGCCCAGCTGGAGCAGCAGGGGTCCGCGCAGGAGCAGCAGCGCGCCAGCCTCGAGGCCCAACGCCAAACGATCACCGAACGGGGCCAATGGCTGCAACGGCTGGTGGAAGAGGCCCGGCTCCAGGCAGACCTGGCCCGGCTCAACGCCAGCCTGGCCCAACGGGAGCGCCAGGGGCAGATCCGTTCCCAGTTGCAGGCCGAACTGGCGGCCCTGCCACCGATCGATCAGGCCGCCCTGGCGGCACTCAGGGGCCTGGAACAAGCCCGGCGCGATGCGGGCACCCGCCTGGGCGCCATGGCCGCCGGGGTGGAGCTGCTGCGGGCCGACCAACCCGTGACGCTGGCGGGCCAGCCCCTGGAGCCGGGCATGGACCTGCGCCTTAGCGAAGCCAGGGAGCTGCAGGTGGGCAGCGGCGTGGTGCTGCGCATCAGTCCCGGCGGTGGCCAGGCCCTAGCCGAGGCCCGCCAGCAACGCCAGCAAAGCGACACGGCCCTGGCGGCTGCGCTCGCGTCCTTCGGGGCCACCAACGTGAAGGAGGCCGAAGGCCTGGCCCAGCAGCGCCTGGTCCGAGAGCAGCAACTGGGCGCCCTGGCAAGCGCCGATGCCGGGGCCCTGGTAGTGGAGCCGACTGGCTCCCAGCTGGCCGGCCAGAGGCAAGCCATCCTTAGCCGCCTGGAGGAGCTGCAGCGGGAGCTGGCCCCCTTGGAGCCGCAGCGCCTAGCCCAGCTTGAAAGCGGCGAACTTCCGGCCGAGCTGGAGGCCCTCGAGCAGCGGCATCGTCAACTGCAGCAGAGCTATGCCGCCACCAGCGGCCCCCTGCGCCAGGTCCAGGCTGCCCTCGCGGAGTTGGCCCAAGGGCGCGAGGCGGCCCGCCAGCGCCAGGCGGCCAGCGGCGAAGCCCTGGCCAGCCTGAAGGGCGAGCGCAGTCACAACCAGGCCCGGGCCGAAGAGTTGGGCCAGCGTCACGCCAGCGAGCTCGCCCTGGCCACTGCCCTGCACCAAGTGGAGGCCCAGGTGGCGAACGCCGCCAGCCAGGTGGGCGCCCTGGGGACGGAGCTCGCTGCCGTCAGCGGCGGCGCTGGGGCCAGCCAGCTTCCCCAGTTGGAGGCCCAGATCCGGCAGGCCGAAGCCGAGGTGTTCCACCTCATAGCCAGCCAAGCCGCCGCCAGGCAACGCTGCCAAAGCCTGGGCGCCAGCGATCCCCATGGGGCCCTGGAGCAGGCCCAGGCCACCCTGGAGCAGGCCCAGCGCCATCACGGCTCCCTGCAGCGGCTCTGCGATGGCCAGCTCCTATTGCGCGACCTGTTCAAGGCGGCCCAAGCCGACCTCTCCAGCCGCTACAGCGAACCCCTGGCCCGCTCACTCAACCGCTATCTCGAGCCCCTGCTGCCGGCGGGGGCCAGCTGCCAGTTGCACTACGAGAGCGACGCGGGCTTCTCCGGCCTGCAACTGCAGCGGGGCCAGGAGCGCTTCAGTTTTGGCGAGCTCAGTGGCGGCATGCGCGAACAGCTCGGCACCGCCCTGCGCCTCTCGATGGCCGACGTGCTCAAGGCCGGCCATGACGACTGCCTGCCCCTGGTTTTTGATGACGCCTTCACCAATGCCGATCCCGTGCGGCTGGCCCGACTCCAGCAGATGCTGGCCCTGGCCGGGGCCCGGGGGCTGCAGGTGATCGTGCTCACCTGTGATCCCCAGGCCTACACGGGCCTCGATGGCACCACGTTGAACCTGGCGCCCTTAGCCCTTTGATCTCGCCATCCGGCTGAAAGGTCAAACCAGCACCGGTAGCTGGGCCGGCTCCTGGGGTTGGAAGTGGAGGCGACCCTCCAGGACCGACACGGCCACAACCGTGCCGGCGAGGAATTGGCCCGCCAGGATCGCCTTGGCGATTGGCGTTTCCAACTGCCGCTGGATGGCCCGCTTCAGGGGTCGGGCGCCATACACCGGGTCGTAGCCGGCCTGGGCCAGCCAATCGAGGGCCTCTTCGCTGAGCACCAGGCCAAGCTTGCGCTCCTCCAGCCGTTGGCGCAACCGCGCCACCTGCAGGACCACGATCTGGCGCAATTGATCACTGCGGAGGCTGTGGAAGATGATCGATTCATCGAGGCGATTGAGAAATTCCGGGCGGAAGTGGGCGCGCAAGGCCCCATTCACCCGCTCCTCCATCTCGCCATGGCGGGCCGGGTCCCCCGCCAGATCGAGAATCGACTGGCTGCCGATATTGCTGGTGAGGATCAGCACCGTGTTGGTGAAATCCACCCTGCGACCCTGGCCATCGGTAAGACGGCCATCATCGAGGACCTGCAGCATCACATTGAATACATCGGGATGGGCCTTTTCGACCTCGTCAAACAGGATCACCGCATAGGGCCGACGCCGCACCGCCTCGGTGAGCTGGCCGCCTTCCTCGTAGCCCACGTAGCCCGGTGGCGCTCCGATTAAGCGGGATACGGTGTGCTTCTCCATGTATTCGCTCATGTCGATGCGCACCATCGCCTCCTGGCTGTCGAACAGCTGGGCGGCCAGGGCCTTGGAGAGCTCGGTTTTACCGACGCCAGTGGGGCCCAGGAACAGGAAACTGGCGATCGGCCGATTCGGATCGGAGAGGCCCGCGCGGGAACGCTGAATCGCATCGGCCACGGCGGTGACGGCCTGCTCCTGGCCAATCACCCGTTGGTGCAATTCGGCTTCGAGATGCAGCAACTTTTCCATCTCCGACTGCACCAACCTGCTCACCGGAATGCCGGTCCACTTGGCAATCACCTCGGCGATGTCCTCTTCTGTGACCTCCTCGCGCAGCAGGTTCTTATCGCCATGGCTTGCACTCAATTCGATCTCCTTAGCCGCAAGTTTGCGGCCTAAATCGGCCAGGGTTCCGTATTCCAGTTGGGCGGCCCGGTTGAGGTCATAGCTGCGCTTGGCTTGCTCCACCTGCAGGGTCACCTGCTCGATCTCCTCCTTGATGGCGCCCAGCTCATCAATCGAACCCTTTTCCTTCTGCCACTGGGCATTAAGACCGCTTTGCTGCTCTGATAACTCGGCCAGCTCACGCTCTAGCTTCTCAAGCCGTTCGCGGCTGGCCGGATCGGATTCCCGGGCCAGCGACAATTTTTCCATCTCCAGTTGCAGGATGCGGCGATCGAGTTCATCGATCTCCTCGGGCTTGGAGGTGATCTCCATCTTGAGCCGGGCCGCCGATTCATCCATCAGGTCGATCGCCTTATCGGGCAGGAAACGATCGGCGATGTAGCGGCTGCTGAGCACGGCCGCCGCCACCAGGGCGTTATCGGCGATGCGCACGCCGTGGTGCACTTCGTAGCGCTCCTTGAGGCCCCGCAGGATCGAGATGGTGTCTTCCACCGTGGGTTGGTCGACAAACACCTGCTGGAAACGGCGCTCTAGGGCCGGATCCTTTTCGATGTGCTGGCGGTGTTCATCGAGGGTGGTGGCGCCAATGCAGCGCAGCTCGCCGCGGGCCAGCATCGGTTTGAGCAGGTTGCTGGCATCCATGGCGCCGCCGCTGGCGCCGGCCCCCACCACGGTGTGGATCTCATCGATAAAGAGCACAATCTGGCCCTGGCTGGAGGTGACCTCCTTGAGCACCGCCTTGAGCCGCTCTTCGAATTCACCCCGGTATTTGGCCCCGGCAATCAGGGCGCCCATATCCAAGGCAATCAGCTGGCGGTTTTGCAGGGCCGTGGGCACGTCGCCATTGACAATCCGTTGGGCCAGGCCCTCCACGATCGCCGTTTTGCCGACGCCCGGCTCGCCAATCAGGACCGGGTTGTTCTTGGTGCGGCGCGAAAGGATCTGGATCGTGCGGCGAATTTCCTCATCGCGGCCAATCACCGGATCGAGCTTGCCCTCGCGGGCGGCAGCCGTGAGATCGCGGCCATATTTTTCCAACGACTCGTAGGTGCCTTCTGGATTTTGATCGGTCACCTTCTGACTACCACGCACCGCCTCAATCGCCGCCTTCAGGGTTTTGGCATCGCCACCCGCCTGGCTGAGCAGCTGGCGACCACAGCGGCCATCGGCCGCCAGGGCCAGCAAGAGATGCTCGATGGCAATGAAGCTATCGCCGAACTCGCCCTTGAGGGTGTTCGCCCCATCGAGCAGGGCATTGAGGGCCTTACCCAGATAGAGATTGTCCGGGGCAGCCGCCAGGCTCGGTTGGGCAGCAATGAAGGCCTCCAATGTCTGGGCCAGGCCGCTGCGATCCACCCCCGCCTTGTCCAACACCCGGCCCGCCAAGCCCTGCTGGTGGACCAGGGCGGCGAACAGGTGTTCGGTTTCGATCTGGGGTTGGTGTTTCTGCTGGGCGAGCTGCTGGGCGGCGACGATGGCGCCCCAGGCCTGTTCGGTGAACAGTTCAGCGGTGGGTTGCATGGCGGATCCTCCTTGGAGGGGCTTTGGACAGGACCGTATGGCGGGCGGCCTAGGCGGCAGGAGAGGAGCACCGAACCGGCCGGGACGGCCCACCCACCCCAGGTTGGGCTGACCGTCCCAGGTTGGCGCAGGAACCGTCCCTTAAGAACCACGCTGGCGCTGGGCGCCGCGCCCCCTGCTGGCCACCATCACGTCGTTGCTGAATAACGCCGCCGCGGTGCAATCAGCCGTGATCGTGGTGCCCCAAACCAATGACCAGCTCAACGACGGCTCGGTGGAGGCGGTGGGCAACTTCGGCGTCAGTTTCAGCTACCTGGTCAATGGCCTATCCCTCTAGGGCGGCGCCAATTAATAGCAGGGGACTAGAGCCCTTGCCACTGGGGGTTGGGGCAAAGCTTGAGTGGGCAGCCATCGGCCCGGTAGATCGCATCGGCAGCTGACAGGCAGCCAGCGGCATTTTTCGCCTTTACCTCCTCGGGCCTTAGGCGCTTGGGCTGTAGAAAAGACACCTGGCTGGGCACCACCAATGGGCAACTGCTGCCGTTGCGCGGCACGATGCCGTTGACCATCACCTGGGCCAGTCCTTGGCCGGCGGGTTCCGCCTGGGCCAGGGCCTGAGGAAGCACCAGACCAATAGAAAGGACCAAGGCCACAGGCTGCGCCAATAGGGCAGCCAGGGCAAGCAGGGTTGGAGCCTGCTGCCGCCGATCTTGCCGGGCCCTTGCCATGATGCTGAATCGATCGGGTTACCACTCTGCCTGAGCAGGGCTTGACTAACCCCGGCGCCCTGGGCCCGCGCCCTCTCTAGCCCTCCCCTTTCCAGAGGATCCACTGGTGCCTAGCCGCCAAGACACGCCAGAGCCGCAACCCACACCGGGGAGCGCCCCCCTCGACCCCCAGGGCCAGGAGCCTGCCGGCGCCCAGAACCAAGAGCCGCCAGGCTCGGCGCTGATCGAGCAGCTAGCTAGAGAGTCCAGGCAATTCGATGGCACCGGCGCCGACCCGGAGCGCAATTGCTGGTTGGTGGTCCATCGCCACCACCATGGGGTGCTGCCCAGCGAATACGACATTCGCGAGATCCCAGAAGATCTCTACCTGGCGGTTTTAGCGGCCCGGCGCGCCAGCGAGCCCAGCTGAGCCATCCCCATGGCGTCCCCATGCCAAGCCAATAAAAAAGGACCCCCTAAGGGGTCCATCGTGCAAAGGCGAGCAAGCTTGCCTAGGTGAGATCAGGCCCAGCCTTTGATGGCCTGGGATTCGATGTAGGAGGCCACATCTTCGATGTCAGGGCCGCTGAGCTTGCCACCGAAGGCGGGCATGGCGTTTTTGCCATTAGTGACTTGGTACACAATCGCCGCCTCATGGCCAGCGCTGTAGTTGGCCAAGTAGGCCTCAAGGGCATCCTGCTTAAGGGTGCGTTCAGCGTTTACCACGTTGCCGCCACCCATGTGGCAAGCGGCGCAGTTGGCGGAGAAGATCTGGGCGCCGTGGGTTGCATCGGCGGCAAAGCTGGGAGCTGCACCCAGCACCAGCGCCAGGCAAAAAGCGATCAGAGATAGAAAACGGCGCATCGGAGCTCGTTCAACCTCTTGAAGTTAGGGCTGAAGGGGGCCGCTCTGCTGGGCTTGCCACTGGGATCGAAACACTTTGTCGGGGAAGGGGCCCCGGGGTGGATGGCTCTCGTAAGCCCGGCCCCTACAGCCGGCCCCGCTGGGCCAGGCCCGCCGCCTCAAAAACGGCCTCCAGACTGGGGGCCCCACTGACCAGGCCGAACCGTTCCGGTGGAGTAACCGGCTCATGCTGGAAATGGCGCTGGCGAATCGAGAAGCGATCCCAGGCGTTCACCTCAATGCGCAGCAGCTTGATCAGGCCCTCAATCAACCAGCCGGTTAGGTCAACGCCAAAGGGGGCCTGCCAGACGCCGCGCCAGCGGCAGAGGCGGCTGACCGTGCCATTGACCGTGACCACGGGCTGGCCCAGCACGAGGCGCCGAACCGCACCCTGCCCGGGCTCCGGGTTGGCCTGGTGGGGCTGGGTGGCCAGGTGGACGCAAACCCGGGCGATGTCGCCGGCATGGATGAAGTGGAAGCTGGCGTCCGTCCGTAGCCAGCTGGCCAGCCACAGCCAGCGGGTTGCCTCGGCCAGGCCGGTGGTGAGGTAACTCGTGGGGAAGGGGCCGCCGCCATCAACCCGACCACCAAACACCAGGGTGGGGAACACGGCCACGATCCGCTCCGCCAGGGGATGGTGCTCGAGCTGCTCCAGGCAAATGGCCTTGGTTTGGATGTATTCGGTGCCGAACTCCATCGCCTCGGGGAGGGTTTGCAGCTGGCGGTTGAGGATGCTGGCCGTGGAGAAGTAGATCACCTGCTGCAGCCTGCCCGGATCGGCGGCAGCCAGCAGGGCCTTCACCGCCACCACGTTCACCTGCATCGCCCGCTCCGGGTCGCCCCAGGCGGTGGCGGTGTGGATGATGCGATCGGCGCTGGCAATCAGCTCGCGATGGGGCTCGCCATCGCGCAGGTCGCCCACCAGCAGGGTGATACGGGGATGGACCGCCGGCACGGCGGTGAGCTTGGCCGGATCCCGCAGCCAGAGCAGCAGCTCGGCGTCGGTTTCGCGAAAAAGCTGCTCAGCGATGTGCTGGCCGACGCAGCCACTGGCGCCGGTGATCAGGATCCGCTGGCTCAAACGTCAGCTCCGATCAACTCATTCACCGCTTTGCCGGTCTCAAAGAAGACACGGGCGTTGTCCTCCGGGGTGCCGGGCAGGATGCCGTGGCCCAGGTTGAGGATGTGCTTGCGGCCCTTGGCCTTGCGCACGCAATCGATAATCCGCTCGCGGATCGCTTCTGGGGTGCCAAACAGCAGGCCGGGATCGACGTTGCCCTGCACGCCGATGTGCTCGGGCAGGCGGGCCAGGCCCTCGGCCATGTCCACTGTCCAATCCAAGGAGATGATGTCCACACCGGTGCGGGCCATGCGCTCCAGCACCCCGGCGCTGCCGGAGATGTAAAGAATCAAAGGGGTGTCTGGGTGGGTGGCCTTGACCTGGTCGATCACCCGTTTTTGGTAGGGGGCCGCAAAGGTGTCGTAGTCGACTGGCGAGAGCTGGCCGGCCCAGGAATCAAACATCTGCACCACTTGGGCGCCTGAATCGATCTGATAACGCACGTAGGTGGCGATCGAATCGGCCAGATGGGCCAGCAGCTTGTGCAGGAGCACGGGCTCCTGGAAGGCCATCGCCTTGATCACGGCGTAGTTCTTGGAGCTTTTGCCCTCCACCGCGTAGGCGGCCAGGGTCCAGGGGGCGCCCACGAAACCGAGCACGGCGGCCCCATTGCCGACATCGCGGCGCAGGCGGCCCAGCACCTCGCCAACGAAGGGAAGCGACTCGGCCGGATCCAGGGGCCGCAGGGCATCCACCTGGGCCTGGGAGCGGATGGCTGGCTCAATAATTGGACCGCGACTTTCGATAATGTCGAAGTCGATGCCCATGCCCGGCAGCGGCGTGAGGATGTCGGAAAAGAGGATCACGCCATCGGGTTTGAAGGCGTGGAAGGGTTGCATCGAGATCTCATAGGAGAGATCCGGGTTCTCGGAGCGTTCGCGGAAGCCAGGGTGCCGGTCGCGCAGGTCCCGGTAGACCTTCATATAGCGACCGGCCTGGCGCATCATCCAGACCGGAGGACGCTCCACCTGCTCACCTCGGGCGGCGCGCAGCAGCAGGGGGGCGGTTCCAGACATGGCGAAAAGCAGGGCCAGGGGCGAACTTACCCGATGGCAGCGCCGCTTTCGGCATCGGCGTCACACAGCTCCTGACTCCGTTTCTCATCGCGCCTCAACACCAGCACGCTCAGGGGCGGCAAGCAAAGGTCGAGAGACTGGTCGTAGCCATGGATGCCGACGGCATCGCTGAACTTGCCACCCAGGTTGCCCAAGTTGCTGCCGCCATAGCGCTCGGCATCGGTATTAAATACCTCGGCGTAATAGCCCTCCATCGGCACCCCCATCCGGTAGTGGGCATGGCTCTGGGGCGTGAAGTTGCACACCACTACCACCCAGCGACCGGTGGTGGCCTCGCGCCGCATGAAGCTGATCACCGAGTGGCGGTTGTCGTTGCAATCGATCCACTGGAAGCCGAACTGGTCAAAATCGTCGCCCCAGAGGGCCCGCTCCGATTTGTAGAAGACATTGAGGTCGTCTACGAGGCGCTGCAGGCCGCGATGGGGTTCGTGCTCGAGCAATTCCCATTGCAGGTCGCCCCACACATTCCATTCGGAACGCTGGCCAAACTCCATCCCCATGAAGATGGTTTTCTTGCCCGGGTGGGTCCACATATAGGCGAGAAGAGCGCGCGTATTGGCGAACTTCTGAAAGTCGTCTCCCGGCATCTTGTGCAGCAAATGGCTCTTGCCATGCACCACCTCATCGTGGCTGAGCGCCAGCATGAAGTTTTCTGTGTAGTTGTACCAGATTGAGAAAGTGAGGTTGTTCTGGTGAAACTGGCGGAACCAGTGATCCAGCTCGAAGTAATCGAGCATGTCGTGCATCCAGCCCATGTTCCACTTAAGATTGAAGCCCAAACCACCCATGCTGGTTGGCTGGGTCACCATGGGCCAGGTGGTGGATTCCTCAGCGATGGAGAGGGCTCCGGGGAAGCGCTCAAACAGCACATGGTTGGCCTGCTGGAGGAACAACACCGCCTCGGTGTTCTCGCGGCCGCCCTGGTCATTGGCCAACCACTCGCCATCGGGGCGCAGGTAATCGCGATACAGCATCGAGGCCACCGCATCAACGCGGATACCATCAATATGGAATTGCTCAAACCAATAGACCAAATTGGCCACTAGGAAGTTGCGTACTTCGTTGCGGCTGTAGTTGAAAATCAAGGTGCCCCATTCCTTGTGTTCGCCAATGCGCGGATCGGCATGCTCATACAAATGGGCGCCATCGAAGAAGGCCAAGCCATGGCTGTCCTTGGGGAAATGGCCCGGTACCCAATCGAGAATCACGCCGATGCCCTCGGCGTGGCAGCGATCCACAAAGGCGCGAAATTCATCCGGCGTGCCAAAGCGGCTGGTGGGCGCATACCAGCCCGTGACCTGATAGCCCCAGGAGCCATCGAAGGGATGCTCCGAAATCGGCATCAACTCGATGTGGGTAAAGCCGCGGGCCAACACATAGGGAATCAGCCGATCGGCCAGTTCCGGATAGGTGAGCAGGCGGGCACCGGGCTTAAGGTCGGCGGCGGCCACCGGGGCCCGGGCACTGCCGTCGGCTTCGATGTAGGGCTGGTCGGCGCTGGCGTGCATCCAGCTGCCCAGGTGCATCTCATACACCGAGATCGGTTGGTCGAGCGGATTGGCGTTGTCCCGCTCGGCCATCCAGCTGGCGTCGCTCCAGCTGTAGGTGTCGAGTTCGGCCACCACCGACCCCGTTTGGGGCCGGATCTCATGGCGGAAGCCGTAGGGGTCGGCCTTCTGGTAGCAGTGCCCATCCGGGCTACGCACTTCGTATTTGTAAATCTGGCCGGGCTTGAGGCCCGGGATGAACAGCTCCCAGCTGCCCCCCAGCCGCGACTGCATCGGATGGTGGCGCCCATCCCAGCTGTTGAAGTCGCCCAGCACGGAGACACTGCGGGCGTTGGGCGCCCAGAGACAAAACTGAACCCCGGCGATGCCGTTGTGCTCGGTGGCATGGGCGCCCATGCGCCGCCAGATGTGGTGGTGGTTGCCTTCAGCAAACAGCAGCCGGTCCAGCTCCCCCATCCACTCATGGCGGAACGACCAAGGATCGTGCTGCACGTGTTCGATGCCGCCGCGCCGGACGCGCAGCTGATAGGCGCTGCCTGGATCGCTCTCGGTGGCCGCCTCAAACACCCAGGGATGGTTGGGCGTGGCCATGGCCAGGGTCTGGCCAGCGATCAACAGCTCAACCTGCTCCGCCTCCGGCATCCAGATCCGCACCACCCAGCCGCCGCCCTCGAGGGGCTGGGGACCCAGGATGGCCAGGGGGTGGTCATGGCGGCACTCAGCCAACCTGAGGGCATCGTCCACCATCGAATCGAGCCGGACCAGCACAGGCTTCAGGGCAGCAACGTGGCTGGGAGCTTAGGCGCCCCCATCAGGCCCCCTGGCCGAATTCAGCGGGCCGCTGCAGGTTTGAGCGGTTCGTTCGGGAAATCCACACCGGTGATCTCGTTTTTGTCGTTGAGGACCACAAAAAGGCTGTCGGTCAGGCGCTGAAAATCCATGCTCACGATCACCAGCTTCTGATCGGGAGCGCTGTCGGCCAGCAACAGGTGGCGCACCTTGATGGCATCGCCGGTAACCCGCTGCAGCCGCTGCCATTTGGCCTGCAGCACCGACGGGGTGAGTTCGTCCTGAATCGCCAAGCTGAGGAAGCTGCGGGCCGTCACAAACTGGCCATTGATCAGGGCCTCGACAAAGCGCTTGACCACATCGGTCGAAAGCTGGTCAGCGTTGTCGTTCTGAAAGCCGGCCAGCTGGCCAGCGTTATTGAGCACTAACACCACATCCCGGGAGCCGGCCGTGGTGATGAGCGTGGCCTCCACCATCGAATTGCTCAGGCCAGGAAGCACCCGCAAGATCCGGTAGCTGAGCACCTTGGGCTGGGTCTTCATGGTGTTGGCCACCATGGCGGGGCTGCTGGTGCGTTTCAGGGCATCGGCAAACAGGGCGTAACGGGCATTGGCATCGCCGCTGCGCAGGGCTTCGAGCACCCGATTGGCTGCCTTGGTGATGGCCGCCCCGGAGGGGGGACTGGCCTGGGCCGGGCCCTGGGCTAGGGCACCAGTCAGGTCGGCGGCCTGGAGCGCAGGGGGGATGGGGCCACCGAGGGCAGTGGCCATGGCCAGGCCCAGCAGGGCGGAGCGCAGCTTCACGGGCACGGGCAAACCGATGAGGGGGAATGGTGCAGCCAGTTTGGCCCACCCCCCTCAGGCGCCGCCCTACCTCGAGATCGGTTTCGCCAAACCCTCAAGGGAGGCCAACCATGGGATCCAACCGCAACCGGGCCTGATCGAGGTGCACCTCCAGGGTGATCACCCGATGGTGCGGCCCGGCCGGGCCCTCGGGGATGGCGCCCGTACCCGGGTTAACGGCGATTTGGGGCCAGGCAGCAGCCCCGATCGAGAGGCGCAGGCACTCCCCCGGCTGCAGGGTCACCAGCAGGGGCTGGAGGCTGAGGCTGCGGCGGCCCAGGTCCAGGCAGGAGTCCCCCAACCAGCGGCCCACGCCGGTGCTGAGCTGGAGCACCCGACCATCGGCCTTCACCACAGAGAGGGCCGCGCAGAGGTCAAAACCCGGCTGGTCGGCCCGAACATCGAGCTCCAGCACGGGCCGCCCCAGCAGCTCCATGGAGGCCCCCATCGGGGCGCTACTGAAGCAGGCCACATCGCAGCGGCGATCGAGATCCCCCCGCTCCACTGGCCCGGCATCGAGGCCCAGGTGACCGCCGCGGCCGGGCAGGGGCCGCCAGGGGTCGTGGACCAGCAGCAGCGGCGCCGGCGGCTGGGCGGAGTCGGCCCCAGGGCTGGATTCCACCAGGGTCAGCAGGCGTCCCTCCTGGGCATCGATGGCGGCCAGGCCCTGGCTGTGCAGCCGCCAGATTTGGCCGCTTCCCGTACGGGGCGAGCGGGCCAGCCAGAGCCCCGTCGCCAGGTCGGCCATCAGCACGCTGGGTTGGCGGACGGGACGGGACGGCGCCTGATCCGCTGGGCCCAAGAGCAGGGCCAGGGCTGCAGGGCCACCGGCCCTGAGCCCTTGGGCCTGGATCAACCCTGCAGCCCCACGCCAGCGGCCCTTGACCTGCCGCCATGGGACCTTGCCCAGGGACCAGGGACTGGGGGCTGGGGCTGGGACCGAGGCCGCAGTGCTAGCAGGGGGCTTGAGGTGGCGATCGAAGAAGGCCAGCTGCAGTCGATCGAGGCCGTCTCCCCAGTCGAGATGGGTCCAGGGACCAATCCGCAGCAGGGGCTGGCCGCCGGCCGCTTCGGCCTGGCGCCAGAGGTCGAGCACGCCATTGAGGTAAGGGTCGTGCCAGCCACCGATCAACAGCAGGGGTTGGCGCAACAGCGATGAAGGTGGCTGATGGCAGGTCCAGCCCTCGCCGCTGGCGGGATCGCGCCGCAGCCAGGCCAGGCCCATGGAGCCGGGGTCGTGGCGCTCAAGCAGGGACAGCCCCTCGCCCAGGAAGCGGCCGCTTTCCAGGCTGGTGCGGATCTCCTGCCAGGCCTGGTGATCGTGGCGGCGGCGGCAGGCTAGGGCCGCCAGCTGCAGGGCCCAGGCCAGCTGCAGGGCCCACCAATGGGCGCCGCCCTCCGTGGCCCAGTGCAGTCGTTCATCCAGGCCGGCCATGGCTGGCGCCAGGGCATCGAAGCGGGGCCCGGGATCCTCCAGCAGCAGCTGGGTGAGGCCCTGGTATGAAAACCCGTAGCTACCCACCAGGCCGTTGCACCAGCTCTGGCGGCGCAGCCAGGCCAGGGTCGCGGTGGCATCGGCGGCTTCCGGGCCAAAGCCAGCCGCCTCGCCAGCGGAGTCGCCCCAACCGCGGCAGTCCTGCACCACCACGGCATAGCCATGGCTGGCATACCACTGGGGATGGGCATAGGTGATGGTTGAGGCGATCGCCCGGCCGTAGGGCTGGCGCATCAGTAGGGCCGGCCAGGGGCCGGACCCGGGGGGCAACCAGATGCGGCAGGCGAGAAGCACGCCGTCCTTGGCGGCGATCGAGTCGTCGTAGACGCGAACCACGTCTGGATCGGGATCGACAGGCCCCCGCCCAACTCCAGGGGTGGTCCCCCCCACCTCAGCGCACGTCAGGGCAATGCAAACCCACCACATAGGTGGTGAGGATCTCGGCGTCAGTGGCGTTTAGCCCCTGCATCGCGGCAATGCGGTTCACCGCTTGGGGGGTGGTGGAGGTGATGCCTTGGGCATTGAGGCTGCGCAATTCAGCGCAGATCGCCCCAGCCACCTTGGGGTTCTGCTTGACCCGATCGAGCAGGGCCGAACCGGCCTGGGCCGGCGCCTGGTTGGCCAGCAGCAGGCAGGCCCCCAGGGCCAAGGCACGACCCAGCCGCTGGGTTGGTCCAAGCAAAAGACCTAGATCTGGGCGCGGCAACAGGACAGCCAGCAAGCCAGGCCCGCTGGCCGCGTTGAAAGGGATGGCTGGGGCTTGGGGAAAAATGAGGAGGGCCAAGGAGAGCCTCCGACGGTTATTCCATTCTCGACGCCGATGCAGCACGGTCTGGGCCGGTGCGGGGTCAGTTCGGCGGGCGGGCGGCGGCCTGGCGGGCCTGGCGAATCCAGCGCTGCAGGGTCACGCCATCGACCCGGGGCGGCGCCATCCCCGTGAGCGAGCGCTCAAGCCGGCCCAGTTGCAGCAGCAACTGGTGGTGGGAGGCCTCCGCCAAACCCTTGGTGCTAGCGATACCGGCATAGAGCAACAGGGCCGCCTCCTCCGGCTCCAGCCCCACCTGCACCACCAACCGCGCCTGGCCGCGCAACTTGATCAACCGTTGTTCCGAGGCCCGGCCACTGCTGGCCAACCGGCGCAGGTCGAGGTCACTAAGGGACGCCAGAGCAGGCCAGGCCTCGATGGCAGCGGCCTCAAGCACGGCCGCTTCCGCCTTGAAATGGCTCGGAAAGCGCAACATCTAGGCGCCTCGCCAGCCGCCGTTTGGCCTTTGAGCCGCCAGCCCCATACCGCCCACCAGACCCCTGATCAACGGGACCCCGACCAAGCAACTACCAGCCCGCCTCAAGGCAGCACCGTCACACCCTCGCCATGGAGGCCCACGGTGGCCTCAGCCAGCACCACCGGCCGGCTGAGGCCAGGCTCCACGGAATCGACCCGGCGCAGGCGCACATGCACGAGGCCATCGGGACTGGTGCGGCCAGTGCTCCTGAGGTTGAGGGCCACCTGCTCCAGGCTGGGCCTGTAGGCCGCCGAAGCCAGATCGGCCGGGGCGGCGGCAATCACCAGGTCGGTGCCGTTGTCAAACACCACGGGTACGGAGACGGCGCCGGCCACCTGGGTGCGGGGCGAATAGCTGATCGCAAAGGC
This sequence comes from Synechococcales cyanobacterium SupBloom_Metag_052, assembly GCA_016463595.1. Classification (GTDB taxonomy): domain Bacteria; phylum Cyanobacteriota; class Cyanobacteriia; order PCC-6307; family Cyanobiaceae; genus BAIKAL-G1. The sequence continues at coordinate 24,909 of JAEMQZ010000014.1, forward strand.
CAGACACGAGATCGCCAGCAAGCCGGTGAAGCTGGTCACCCCTACCAAACGGAAGCGGGTTCCCCAGCCGGCCACGAAGCCCCCCACAGTGACCAGCAGCAGCAGGCCGGTGGCCACCCCTAGCCAGAGGCCAGCCTTCAACAGCAGGGGTTCGGCGGGCATGGGGGGGTTCGCGCTGGAGAAGGCCTTTATATTGCGCCAACCTCATACGGTGACAGCCACAGGCCGATGGGGTTGCCGCCACACGACTCAACCCGGGCCCAGGTTCCGTCAGCCCACCAGCGACAGGGCCCGTCGGGTCTGCGGCGCTGGCAGGTGCGGCTGACCCTGCTGGCGGGCCTGGGGGTCGGTGGTTTCGCCCTGGCCGATCGGCTCGCCGGTGCCCTCTATGACCACTGGCACTGGCGCCTGGCCTACCAGCTGTCGCGGGTGATGGGCCACCCCCTGGAGCTCGGTGCCTACCGGGGGCTGCGTCCTTGGGGTCTGGAAGTGGGCCCGAGCCAGTTTCGCCCGGGCCCGGACAATCCCTCCACCTTGGCGGCGGAACGGATCTCGGTGAGCCTTAATCCGCTCGCCAGCCTGCGCGAATGGGCGCCGGTGCTGCAGTTACGCCTCAGGGGGGCCCATGCCCGGCTGCGGCCCAACAGCCAGGGGGCTTTCTGGCAACTGGGGCGCCAGGCCGCCGGCTCCAAGCCCACCCGGCTCGGCCTGGAGATCCACCTGAGCGATCCCGGCAAGCTGCGGCTTGAGCCATCTGGGCTTGCCCTTCTGGTTCAGGGGCACACCAACATTTGGTTGCAGCGCCAGAGCCTCGATCTGGCCGTCCGGGGGCGGCTGCTCGATCCCGTCCCGCTGGGGTCAGCAGGCGGCCGGGCCAAAACCGCCGGCTCGCGCCAACTAGCAGTGGTTGCCACTGGCAACTGGCAGCGCCAGCAGTGGGCCGGCCAACTGGACCTGCGCCAGATCCCGATCGGCCCCCTGCTGTCCCTGTTGCCGCGGCCCAGCCAGGCGCTCCTGGTCGACCGGTTGAGTGGCCAGCTAGGAGGACGCCTGGGCTTCCGCAGCCAGGGGGGCGGAAGCCCCCTACCCGGCAAGGCGACGCTTGGGGCCTCTGGTGGGGTTGCCATCGCAGGGGTTCGCTGCCAAGGGGGCCTCACCCTGAGCGATCTGCGCTGGCGGGCACCCCTGCTAAGGGCTCCCATCACCAGCGAGCAACTGCAATTCCACTGCGAGGACGGGGACCGGGGCTTCGGGCGCCCGCAGGGCGGCAAGACCAACCCAGGCCAGCGGCTGGTGCTCGCCCCCAGCTCCGTGGTCCTAGGCGACTGGCGCGGCCAGATTCAGGGGGATCTGGCCCTGGCGACGGCCCGCCGCGGCCAGCTCGATCTGCGCCTGGCGGCCCGCGATACCGGGCGCCACCAGGCCATCGAGGCCCACCTAATTGGCCCCTGGCGCCACCCCACGCTCACCCTGGCCGGCAGCCTGCCCCTTCCCGGTCAGCCGTCCTCAGGCCACCAACCATCAGGCCATGGGACTGGGGCTGCTCCGCCCCTGGCTTTCCGCGGCCGGCTGGGCCTCGATGGCCGCAGCGGCGGCTTGCGCCTCGGGCTTCCCCAACTGGAGCTCACCAGCGGCCGCAGTGTGCTGGCCCTGCGGGGCCAGCTCTGGCCCCGGCTTGAACTCACCAGCCAGCAACTCCGGCTCGAATCCGAACTGACCCAGGCCTGGCCCGCCCTCAAGCCCGTGCTGGGGGCCTCGCCCCGGTTGATCGGCCAGCTGACGGCCCGCGGCACGGCGGCCCAGCCCGAGCTGGCGCTGGACTTGGCCCAGGCCCGCAACCCCCTTCTGGGTTCGGTGCAGACCCAGCTCAGCTGGGCCCAGCAGCGCCTGAAGCTAGACAGCCTGCGGGCCCCCGGCCTCAGCGCCTCGGGCTCCCTGCCGCTGCGCCTGACGGCCAGCGGCAGACCCGTCTTCGGCAACCTGGATCTGGGTCTGGATCTGAGCCGCTACCCCTTGGAGCGGCTCACACCCCTAGTGGGGGCACGCCTGGCGGGACAACTCACGGCGAACGGCCGGATTGGCGGCCCCCTGCAGGCCCTCAGGCCCGAGCTAGTCCTGGTGATGGACCACCCCGGCGCCGGCCCCCTGGACCTGGACGAAACCTGGGCCGGCCGCTTCGGCCCCAACGGGGAGCTCCGCCTGCGGGCCACCGGCGACGCCACAGCCGGAGAACTGGTCGCCCGCATCAATCGGCGCTGGCTGCCCGAACAGGTGCGCCTCAGCCGCGGCGGCGGCCTGCTGACCCTGGCCGGCAGCCCCCGCCATTACCACTGGACAGCCCAGGGCCTGCCCTTAGATGGCCTCAGCCTGAGGCTCCAACAGGGACGGGCGCCCTTGCCCCTGCGGGGCAACCTCAGCGGCCGGGGCGCCCTGGATCTCCAACCCCTAGCCGTTGTTGCCGATGGGGTGGTGCGCGATCCGGGCCTACCAGGGCTGGGCGGACGCCAACTTCAGGCCCGGGCCCGCTACCGCGGCGGCGAGCTCAGCCTCAAGGGCGAGTGGCTGGCCAAGCCCCAGGGCCGGGTGGCCTTCCAGCTGCGCCGCCGCCCGGATGGGACGCTCTGGAGCCGGCTGGAGGGCCGCAGTCTGAGCTCCGACCTGCTGCAAAACCTGCGCCTGGCCTGGCCCCTCTGGCAGCAGGCCGGGTCCCTCAAGGGCGGCACCGCCTCGGACCTGGGCAGCCTGGCGATTGACACCCTCGGCACCAGCCTCAGCCACCAACTGGCCGCCCTGGCCCTGGCCAAGCAGCGCCTCAACAGCCTGGTGCTGCCAGGGGCCAGCAGCCGCCAGGAGCTAGCCCTGGCCGACCTGCAGGCCCTGGTCGATGCCGACCTGACCCTGGGCGGCCCCAACCCCGCCCGCCTCACGATCGACCTGGAGGTCAGGGGCCACCTCTGGCTGCGGGACCAGACCATGGACCGGGCCCTGGGCGAGGAGCCCTTTATTGCCCGGCTCCAGGGGCCGCTCCAGGATGGCCAAGGCCGCTTCAGTTTCAACCACCTGCCCCTGGCCCTGCTGGCCCTGGCCGGGCCCTTGCCGCCCTCCCTGGCGGGCGGCCTGGCCGCCTCCGGGCGCTATCGGTTGGGCGGCCCCAAGCCCCTGCTCCAAACCGAACTGCTGCTGGAGAACGGCCGCCTGGGCGACCAGCCCCTGGCCCTGGAGCGGGGCTCCCTGGCCCTCACGAACCAGGCCCTCGCCCTCGACCTCTCCCTACGCAGCCAGGGGGCCAGCAATAGCGTCGATCTCAAGGGGACCATCCCCCTGGTTGCGAGCCGCGAGGGGCTGGAACTGCGCCTGGCCAGCCGCGGCGATGGCCTGCGTTTCCTCACGGCCCTGGCCGGCAGTGGGCTGAGTTGGACCTCCGGCAGCGCTGACCTGCAGCTGCTGGTGCGGGGCAGTGTGGCCGAACCGATCGCCAATGGCTTCCTGCGCTGCCGCGATGGTTCCCTCAGCGTGGCCGGCCAGGCGATCCGCAACCTCCAGGCCATGGTGCTGTTCGATTTTCAGAACCTCGAGCTCCAGCAGCTCACGGCCCGGGTCGGCAGCAGCGGCCAATTGACGGGCAGTGGCCAGCTGCCCCTGTTTGCAGCCGCAGAGGTGCAACGGCCCTTGAAGCTGGTGTTGACCAAGGCGCCCTTCTCGCTGCCCCTGCTGGCCGGCGTCAGTGATGGCGAGATCGAGCTGGGCGGCAGTTTGCGCCGGCCGGAACTGGGCGGTGAGCTGGCGATCAGCCAGGGCGTCTTCACGGTGAAGCTCAGCTCCCTGGCCAGCGACGCCAAACCCGGCCAGGTGGTCACGGTGCCCCAACTGGTGGAACAGGGCTGGGATTTCCAACGACCCCTGCAGGTGTTCAGCTCGGATCAGGAGAGCAGCAGCGGCCGCTCCCTGCGGGCAGCGATTCCCAACCTGCCGATGCTGGGCCTGCGCAAGCTGCGCCTGCGCTTCGGCCCCAATCTGCGGGTGGTGGTGCCCTCGGTGGGCAACTTCAACGCCACGAACTTCAACATCAAGGGCCTGCTCACCCTTAATGGCCGCCTCGATTCCAGCCTTCAGGCCAGCGGTGTGGTGCGGCTGCTGAGCGGCCGACTCAGCCTGTTCACCACCACCTTCAACCTCGATCCCGATTCCCCCAACGTGGCGGTGTTCACCCCGTCCCTGGGGCTGGTGCCCTACCTGGATATCGCCATGCGCACCCGGGTCTCCGACAGCCGCAGCAGCAACCAGGGCGATCGCAGCTCCATCTACGACTGGGCCCAGGCCGGAACCCCGGGCAGCTTCGACCAGCTCAACTTGGTGAAGGTGGTGGTGAAGGTGGGTGGTCCGGCCGACCGGCTCGCCGAATCGCTCCAGCTCAGCAGCACGCCGCCGATGAGCAAGGAGCGCCTGCTGGGCCTGATCGGCGCCAACTCCCTGGCGGGCCTGAGCGACGGCAACGCTGGCGCGGCCCTGGCCACGGTGCTGGGCCAGACCTTGCTGTCGCCCCTGGTGAGCTCCCTCTCCGATGTGATGGGCCAGCGGGTCAGCTTTGCCCTCTATCCCACCTACGTGGTGCCGGCCTACCAAACCCAAACGGAGGGTTCAAGCAGCAGCCAGCGCATCCCCTCCCAGCTGGTGCTCGGCTCGGAGATCGGCGTCGATCTGAACGAACGGTTCAATGCCTCGGTGCTCGCTGCCCCCAACCGCAGCGACATTCCACCGCAGGTGACCCTGCGTTATCAGGCCAGTGATCGGCTCGGTGTGCAGGGATCTTTCGATAGCCAAGGCCGCTGGCAAACCCAGCTGCAGCTCTTTTACCGGTTTTGAGCTGGTTCGTCTG
>JAEMQZ010000014.1:29884-32975 GCA_016463595.1 Synechococcales cyanobacterium SupBloom_Metag_052
TGAGCTGGTTCGTCTGGGCTGGGCTTCCTGGGTGGGACGGTCCGGGCTGGCTGCCATGACGTAGTTCTGTCGCTGGGGCTCCCGTGGCCGAACTCCTTAGCGCAGGGCCCATTTGAGGACGCCAGCGACGGCAAAGCCCAGCCCTAGCCTGTCCACCTTGTTTTAGAGAATTGCCATGGGCCAGTTGATCGGCGTCGACCTCGGCGGCACGGCGATCAAGCTCGGCCGCTTCGATCGCCAGGGCCAGCTGCTGGCCGAAGCCCAGGTGGCTACGCCCCAACCGGCCATGCCCGGGGCCGTGACCGTGGCGATCAGCGAGGCCATCGACCAGCTCGATCCAGACCACCTGGCCGATTTGGTGGGCATTGGCCTGCCAGGTCCCATGGATGGCAGCGGCCGGATCTCGCGCATCGCCATCAACCTGGCCGGCTGGCAGGAGGTGCCGCTAGCCGACTGGCTCGAACCGAGGCTGAAGCGGCGCGTCACCCTGGCTAATGACGCCAACTGCGCCCTGGTGGGTGAGGCCTGGACCGGGGCTGCCCAGGGGGTTGCTGATGCGATTCTGCTGACCCTGGGCACGGGTGTCGGCGGTGCCGTGCTGCTCGGCGGCCAGCTGTTCAGCGGCCAGGGCGGCGCCGCCGGTGAACTGGGCCTGATCTGTGTCGATCCCGATGGCCCCAGCTGCAACAGCGGCAATAACGGCTCCCTGGAACAGTTCTGCAGCATCACCGGCCTGGGGCGCCTCAGCCCGCTCGAACCCGGTGAGCTCAGCCGCCTGGCCGACCAGGGCGACGCCGAAGCCCTGGAGGTCTGGCGGCGCTATGGCCAATGGCTCGGGATTGGCCTCAGTTCCCTGCTCTACGTGCTCACGCCCGAAGTGGTGTTAATCGGTGGGGGCCTAAGCGCCGCCAGCCGCCATTTTTTACCGGCGGTGTGGCAGGAGGTAAATCGGCGCGTTTTGCCCCAGAGCCGCACCGGCCTAGAGATCCGCGCCTGCGCCCTCGGCAATGGCGCCGGCCGGCTAGGAGCCGCCAAGCTGGCCCTGGAGCGACTAGGCGGTGGCTGAAGATGGGCCTTCCTTGCAACAAAGCCAGGCCGTGAGCGTTCCCGATCCCTCCCCCGAGCTGCTGCAACGGGCCGCCGCGGTGCGCCGCGCCGCCATGGCCCTGGGGCAATGCTCCGATGGGGAGCGGCAGGCGGCGGTGCTGGCCATGGCCGACGCCCTCGAAGCCGACGCGACCACGATCGTGGCCGCCAACCAGGCGGACCTGGAAGCCGCCGCCAGCGCCGGCCTGGCAGCAGCCCTGGTGGCCCGCCTGAAACTGGACGAAGCCAAATTGGCTGCCGCCATTGAAGGGGTGCGCCAGGTGGCGGCCCTGGCCGATCCGATCGGCCGCCGCCAACTCCACACCGAACTAGCCGATGGCCTGGTGCTGGAGCGGTTGAGCGTGCCCCTGGGGGTGCTGGGAGTGATTTTTGAAGCCCGGCCCGATGCGGTGATGCAGATCGCCTCCCTGGCGATCCGCTCCGGCAATGGTGCCCTGCTCAAGGGCGGCAGCGAGGCCAGCCGCAGCTGCGCGGCGATTCTCTCGGCCCTGCAGGCCGGCCTGGCCCGCTCGCCGGTGTCGGCCGAGGCCCTGGCCCTGCTCACCTCGCGCCAGGAAAGCCTGGCCCTGCTCAAGCTCGATGGCCTCGTGGACCTGATCATTCCGCGGGGCTCCAATGAACTGGTGCGCTTTATCCAGGACCACACCCGCATTCCGGTGCTGGGCCACGCCGATGGCATCTGCCATCTCTATGTGGATGGCGCCGCCGACCTGGACCAGGCCCTGGCGATCGCCATCGATGCCAAAACCCAGTACCCGGCCGCCTGCAACGCGATCGAAACCCTGCTGCTGCATCGCCCGATTGCGGAGCCCTTCCTGGCGGCGGCCCTGCCGGCCTTCGGCGCCGCCGGCGTTGAACTGCGTGGTGATCCCGCCGCCCAGGCCCTGGGCGTTTCCATCGCCGCAACGGAGGCGGACTGGGGCACGGAGTATTCCGACCTGGTGCTGGCCGTGAAGGTGGTCGACTCCCTGGAGGAGGCCCTCGCCCACATCGGCCGCCATGGCTCCCGCCACACCGATGCGATCTGCACCCGCGATCCAGCGGCGGCAGACCAGTTCCTGCGGGGAGTCGATAGCGCCGGCGTGTATTTGAACTGCTCCACCCGCTTCGCCGATGGCTTCCGCTATGGCTTTGGCGCCGAGGTGGGCATCAGCACCCAGACCCTGCCGCCGCGGGGCCCCGTGGGCCTGGAGGGCCTGGTGACGTATCGCTACCTGCTGCGCGGCGATGGCCACACCGCCGCCGACTTCGCCAGCGGCGAGCGCCAGTTCAGCCACCGCAGCCTGCCCCTGTGAGCAACCATCAACAACTGGCCCAGGCCCCCCTCGGCGATCGGAGCTGGGATCCGGCTGAAGAGCGAATCAGCGATCGCATCGTTGTGCGGGATTTGCGCCTCTGGGCCCACGTGGGGGTACTGGAATCCGAGCGCCAGCTGGGCCAATGGTTTGAGCTGGATCTGGAGCTGGGCGTTGATCTCAGCGCCGCCGCCACCGGCGACGACCTGGCCGCCAGCCTCGATTACTCCCGGGCGATCACGGCCCTGCAACGGCAAGCCAGCGAGGTGCAGGTGCAAACCCTGGAGCACTACAGCGAGCTGATCTTTGTTTGTCTGGAAGAGCTCTATGGACCGGTGCCGATGCGCCTAGAACTACGAAAATGCCGGGCGCCGGTACCGGGTTTTGGCGGCAGCGTGGCGGTACGGCGAGTGCGCCATTGGGGCCCCGCCTGAGCAGAGCTCCAACACCAGGATTGACGCGATCGATTGTCCGCACTCCTGGATCACCCCACACCCCCTTATCCAAGGCCAGCGATGTAGCAATTTCTGGCCAGTGATGACTGGCAATCGCTGGCACCTAATTGCTGGCAATAACTCAATACATGACGGGCGTTTTCATCCCCGTTGCCCCATCAAACCCCCCAATCCCGGCGACCTATTCACCTCGCAATTGCGGTAGCCATCCCCCTTCCCCCAGAACGGCGGTGG
>JAEMQZ010000015.1:0-5457 GCA_016463595.1 Synechococcales cyanobacterium SupBloom_Metag_052
GGACGTCTTAGGACCTGATTTCAACGGAGGGGGTGGGATTCGAACCCACGGTGCCTTTCGGCACGCTGGTTTTCAAGACCAGAGCCATCAACCACTCGACCACCCCTCCTGGCGGGTCCATGGGGACCCATTGGGATTATCCCATAAAAGTTGTTCAGTGCCCTTGGGTAACAGCCTTAGGGGGCTTTGACGTTCGGGCAGGTGGAACCGTTGAACTTGGCGGCGATCCGCTGGCTGCCTTTGCTATAGACCGTTTTGGCATTATCGGGGTTGCCAGACGCCTGAGCTTCTGCAATCTTGGCAGCAAATTTAGCGCAGGCTTCTTCGAGGCTCACCGCTTTGACATCCTGGCCACTGCCCAATAGGACTAGAAGGGAAATCGCTCCAAATAGAAGTTTTTTCATCGATTTTAATAGGGTAAGGTGATTGGGGAGGGAGAGTTTGGGCTATTACCAGTCAAGGGTTTCGCCCGGGGCATGGGATTGATCTAGGCTGGTTGGGCTAGGGGAAGCAGGCATTTATCGGAATCGCAGCCGGCTGGGCCCGCTTCGATCAGTTCGCCACCATCGTAACGTTGAAGCGCCTCGAAGAAATCGAGCGTACGCCGCCGGGCCATCACCTCAACCTGCAATTGGGTGTAGGTGGCTTGATCGATTGGTTCAAAAGGTAGCCTGGGGAAGGTGGCATTGGCGGCATCAAAACGGGCTAGTAGGGCCGCCGAGATGTAGCCTTCGCCGCCCTCGATTGCCTTGAAAATGGCATCGGTGAGGCCTTCAATTTCGCTCTCACGGAATTCAACCGTGGCCGATGTGTTGTGGGCCGTGTAGTGCTTTTGAACCTGCATATAGAAATCGAACTGGGCCAGGGCCGAGAAGTTGTTGATCTCCACCGCATCGGCACCTGGAATATTGGCCCAGCTCACTTCGGTAGGAATTTCCACCAACCACTCGGTACAGCGAGGGTCAAATGCATCATTGAGCAGGCGTCCCTGCTCGTCCTTATCGGACTGGCTGGGCACGATTGTGTAGCCGTAGTCCATGCAGGCCAGGGCTACCGGATCGTTCTTGCGGAAGGTGATGCGGCGGATGAAGCGCTGGGCCTTGGGGGGATGCCAGCCGGGGGAGGCTCCGGTGAGCAGGCTCTTGGTGCCTGCCGGTTGCACGGTTGTACAGCGGTTGGGCCGGCGCAGGCCGTGGCGATCGCAGTAGTCCCACACGGATTGGTTAACACTCTCCTTCCAGCGGGCCAAATAGGCCGCTTCCTTAGCCTTGAAGTCCAGGCCCTCCATGGTGTCGGGCCGGCCAGCCTCCCACCACTTCAGCCAGGGGGTGCCAAAGGCATGCACAAAGAAATCGAAGAGACCGGTAAAACTGACGCCCACGATCGGATCCCAGGCCCGGCTCTGGCGATAGCGCTCTACCTCAAAGCGGTGGTTGAGTAGGCAGGCCACTGCCAATCCACTGGCTTTGAAGGCTTCATCTTGGGCCGCTAGGTCGTTTGGATCAATGCGATTGAGATGGACTTCGGCCAGGTTGCAGTGGAAATCAGCGCCTAAGATTTCGCCGCAAGGATTAAGGCCGTAGCGGTTGAGCCGGTGCTCCAGTTCCGCCGGGCTGATGTCCCGGTGGTGGCTGGTCAGCCAGCGGCCCGCTTCGTCCCGGCCCTGGTCGCAATAGATGGCGATGAATTCGCTGCGCAGTTCCGGGGTAGGGAGCAGGTCGGCGTTGGAGCGGGCGATCGCCTCGGGGGCGAATTGGATCGCTCCTTCGCCACTGTGGAATTGTTTGGTCACAGCCTCCAGCACCGTGGCCCGATCGGGGCGGTTGTGGAACACCCGGGTGTGGTTGGCCATGCGCAGGGAATCGCGCTCGGGATCAATGCGCCAATTGCCCTCGCTGTCCTGCTGCCAGAGGTTTTCCTTGGCCCCGGCGGCGGATTGATCCTCAGCTGAAAACTGCCGCATGCCGGCGCTGCGGCGGATGTTGCCGGCCACGATTGTGACTGCAGCCTCATCAATCAACAGGCAGCATTCGACAGAACTCAGCTGGCGGCCGAGGGCCTTATTGAGAATTTGGGCGACGCGGCCATAGAGATCCTTGAGCTTGACCGGATTGGCCATGCCGCCGAAGCCCTTGAGCGTTTCACCCACGGGCCGCACATCGGAGAGGTCAACCGTGATTTCAATCGGCCCATCGAAGCGGTCATCGCTGCAGAGATTGAGCAGCAATTGGTAGCTATCAACCCAGCCGCGGCGGGTGTCGCCCACCTTGATCTGCACCCGGTTGCCATCGATGCTCGAGGTGGTGATCTCCTGGCGCTGGCCCGCAGGGGTGGCGCCGATGTCGGTGACGCCAGCAATCACCAGCTTGTTGCGCACCGCCGGTAAGCGTCCAATTAGGCGCGGTTCAATGATGGCGCCGGTGCCGCAGCCCATCATCGCCAGGTCCATCATCAGGCCGAAGGCGTCCCAATCGACCAGGTTGGTGGAGGTGCAGTTGTAGGCGCCGGAAAAGTTTTGCTCCTGTTCGATCCAAGGGGTGCCGCCGATCCAGAGCCAGCGGCCCGAGGGCAGGGCCATTTGTTGTTCCTGCATGCGGCGCAGCAGCGCCACCTCGGCCCCATCGAGGTTTCCGAGCTTGCGCAGGCCGCCCAGGTTGCGTTCGGCTACCTCGTGCCAGCTCTCACGGCCAGCGGCGGTCTTACGGGAATAGGTGCGATAAAAGACTGGATTGGCCGCCGGGGCAGTGGCGGCAAAGGTGGCCTGGCCGGTCCCAGGTGCCCCCCCGCTTTGGCCACTGTTGGCAGCTTCGGCAGCGGCCGTGGAGCTTGTTGCCGTCAACGGAGCTGACAGGGTCACTGGGGCGTTGGGTTCAGGTATCGGCAAGGTTAACGCCACTGGTGGGGCCGGCAAGGGTCCGGGGGCACCAGCGGCGGTGGCTGGCCCTTGGCAACCGCCGGCGCCTCGGCGCTGCCAGGCTGAAGCCATGGAACGGGTTTGTGAGCCGGAATTAATGGAGGGCCTCGCCCAGGCCCAGGCCTATGGGGCGGCCGATTTCAGTGCGACTGACCAGGCCCTGGTGGAGCGGCTGGCGGAGCTGCTGGGGCCCGCTGGCCAGGTCCAGCCGCTGCGGATCGTCGACCTGGGTTGTGGACCCGGCAATATCAGCTTTCGGCTGGTGGATCGCTTCCCCCAGGCCCAGGTGCTGGGCCTCGACGGTGCGGCGGCCATGCTCGATCTCGCCGCCCAGGGCCTGGAGCGCCATCCCCATTGGCGGCCTCGGTTGACGTTTCGTTCGGCCTTGCTGCCCCTCGCACCAGCTGTGGTGGAGTCCTTGGCCGGGGGCGTTGGCGCGGGCTTTGCCGTGGTGGTGAGCAACAGCCTGTTGCACCATCTCCATGGGCCCCAGGTGCTCTGGCGCACCGTGCGTCAGCTGGCGTTGCCTGGTGCCTTGGTGTTGATCCGGGATCTGCGCCGGCCTGCCAACCGCGAGGCAGTTCGCCAGTTGGTGCAGCGCCATGCCAGCGGGGCCTCTGAGCTGCTGCAACGCGACTTCAGCCTCTCCCTGCAGGCGGCCTTCACCCTGGCGGAAGTCCAGGCCCAGTTGCGGCAGGCCAGCCTGCCCCAGCTCGAGGTCAAAGAGCTGGATGATCGTTATTTGGAGGTGGCTGGTTGGCTCGCCTGAGGCCTACGCCGCCGTTGCCTGGCAGGCTGGAACCCATGAGCAGCCGTACCCCAAGCACCACCGAGACCAGTGGCGTCCCCGAGTCCGCCCTTGACACCCGTTCGTTGAATGGTCAAGCCACGGATCTGGGTGTTGATCCAGTCCTTGATCAGGGTCTGGCGGACCTGGCTGAGGCGGTGTCTCGGCGCCGCAATTTCGCGATCATTTCGCACCCGGATGCTGGTAAAACTACCCTCACCGAAAAGCTGTTGCTTTACGGCGGTGCGATCCAGCAGGCCGGGGCTGTGAAGGCCAAGGGCGAGCAGCGCAAGGTGACCTCCGACTGGATGGAGCTGGAGAAGCAGCGGGGCATCTCGATTACCTCCACCGTCTTGCAATTCGACTACGCCGGCAACACGATCAACCTGCTCGATACGCCAGGCCACCAGGATTTTTCCGAGGACACCTACCGCACCCTGGCCGCCGCCGACAACGCCGTGATGCTGGAGGATGCTGCTAAGGGACTGGAGCCCCAGACGCGCAAGTTGTTTGAGGTCTGCCGCATGCGCCAGATCCCGATCTTTACTTTCATCAACAAGATGGATCGGCCCGGGCGTGAACCGCTGGAGCTGATCGATGAAATCGAAAAAGAGTTGAAATTAGCTTGCTGGCCGGTGAACTGGCCGATCGGCAGTGGTGATCGTTTCCGCGGCGTGATCGATCGGCGCAGTAAGCAGGTGATCCTGTTTGCCCGGGCCGAGCGCGGCAAGCAGAGCGTGGAGCGTTCCTTGCCCTGGGATGATCCCGAGCTGGCCGATTTAGTGGAACCGGAACTCCTGGTGCTGGCCCTGGAGGAATTGGAGTTGCTCGATGGGGCCGGAGCCGACCTGGACATGGAGCTCGTGCATGCTGGCGAACTCAGCCCGGTCTTTTTTGGCTCGGCCATGACCAACTTTGGCGTGCGTCCTTTTTTGGATGCCTTTTTAGAGCTGGCCCAAAAGCCGGTGGCGCGCCAATCCAGCGACGGGCCGATTGATCCGCTGCGGCCCGGCTTTAGTGGTTTTGTCTTCAAGCTTCAAGCCAACATGGACCCGCGCCACCGCGACCGGGTGGCCTTTGTGCGGGTCTGCAGTGGCAAGTTTGAGAAAGATATGACGGTGCAGCACGCCCGCACCGGCCGTTCAATTCGCCTCTCGCGGCCCCAAAAGCTCTTCGGCCAGGATCGGGAAGTGGTGGAGGATGCCTATCCCGGCGATGTGATTGGCCTTAATAATCCTGGCATGTTTGCCATCGGCGATACCTTATATGTGGGGCCGCGCATTGAATACGAGGGCATCCCCTGCTTTAGCCCGGAAATCTTTTCCTGGCTGCGCAATCCCAACCCTTCGGCCTTCAAGAGTTTCCGCAAGGGAGTGAATGAGTTGCGGGAAGAGGGGGCCGTCCAGGTGCTCTACGACACCGACCAGAGCAAGCGCGATCCGATCCTGGCGGCCGTGGGCCAGTTGCAGTTGGAGGTGGTCCAATACCGCCTGGAACACGAATATGGGGTGGAAACCCGGCTTGAGCCCCTTGGCTTCACGGTGGCCCGCTGGGTGATCGGCGGCTGGCCTGCCCTGGAAACCGTGGGCCGGATTTTCAACTGCAAGACCGTGCGCGATGCCTGGGATAGGCCCGTGCTGCTGTTCAAGAACCAGTGGAACCTCAACCAGCTCAGCGATGACCACCCGGATCTGCAACTCAGTGCGGTGGCGCCTGTGGTGAGCGGAGTGGAGCCGATCGCCCTCTGATCTGCGCT
>JAEMQZ010000015.1:5557-32759 GCA_016463595.1 Synechococcales cyanobacterium SupBloom_Metag_052
CTCTGATCTGCGCTGGTGCTGCGCTTCCCTGGCCTCGCCGCTTGAGCCAGCCACCAGCCAGCGGCTGGCGGACCCAGATGGCGCCGACGGGTTTGCGGATTGGCGCCCACGGCTTTGCCCCCATGGCGCCAGACTATTTACAACGAAAGGTCACAGCCATGCCAAGACCCTTCTGGCTGGTCCGTCCCCGCGCCGACGGAGGTTGCGACTACGTGAGCTTCCTGCCTGGGCCAGGTACCCCCAGCGCTGCCACCCCCTGCGACGCAATAGCTGACGCACCAGGCGACGCCAAAATTGAAATGCGCGAAGGCTGCCACCTGCCGCCCCAAATGCCCCTGCTTAAGCGCCGGCTCTGGCTGCCCCTGGCAGAAGCCGAAGCCCAGAGGCTGCGATTGCAGGAAGAGGGCGGCTACCGCCGCAGCGAGCCCCTGTTCTGACCAGGGCAGCGGGCGTTCTGGGCATAACTCCTTATTCATTCCGCCCCAACTGGGGCCACGGCTCGATACGCTCAAGTCTCGACAGCGCAGTGTCGGCACGAGGCGATGACCCAGGTTACGGATTCAGCCACAGCCGGCGAGCGGCCATCGGCCTACGAGCGTCTGGGCGTAAGCCCGGACTCCAGTTTTGATGAGGTGCAGGCTGCTAAATCGGCACGCCTGGCTGAAATTGGTGACGATCCCCAGGCCCGGGCCCAGATCGAGGCGGCCTATGACGCCGTGCTGATGGACCGGCTTAAGGAGCGCCAGCAGGGCAAGGTCAGCAGTGCGGCCCTCAATGCCTCCCAACGGGAAGCGGTGCGGCCCGTGGCCAGTCCACCTCCCAAGCCCCTGGCCCGGCCCAGCCTGCCTTCGCTGCCGTCCTTGCCTAGGCCGTCCCTCTCGATGCCCCAGTTCAGCCTGCCAGTGTTGGCGCTGGCTGAGGGTCGGGAGCGCTGGTTCCCCCTGGCGGCCGATGGGCTGGTCCTGGTGTTGCTGCTGGTGTTGCCTGGCCCATCGGCAGAACTGCTCCTGGCCCTGGCCACGGGTGTGACCGTAGTGACCCTGCAGTGGCGCCACCGCCGCTTCCTGCCCGCCGTGGGCTGGAGTTTCGCCCTGCTTACCGTGGGTTTGCTGCTCGGGGGCCTGCTGCAGGGGCTGCTGGATCCCAGCCTGCCCCTGGGCTTGCCGCTTTCGGTGCAACAGCTGCAGGCCCTGCCTGCCCTGGTCTTGCTGCTCCTCGGTGCCCTGTTGATCGGTTAGGGCCCGGTTCTCAGCCCGCGGGGCTGGACAGTTCTGCGATCAGTTCTTCCAGTTCTGGGGCTTCGACCCGGTAGGTCTCGTTGCAGAAATGACAGTTGAGTTCGGCTTTGCCGTCCTCATTGAGGATGGCGCCCAGTTCATCGCGGCCCAGCAGTTTGAGGGCATTGACGCTGCGGCGGCGGCTGCAGGGGCAGTGGAAAGTGAGTTCCTGGTCGGCTTCGGCGTCCTCGAGCAGCTGGGGATCGAGATCCGGAAAGATGTCTTCCAGCAGGGCCTTGAGGTTGCCCGCCGCTTCGCCCAGCCGTTGGCTGAAGCCGGTCACTTCACGGCAGCGCTCTTCGAGCAGGGCCACCAGGCCAGGCTCCTGGGCTGCCTTGGGCAGCACCTGCACCAACACCCCGCCGGCGCAGCGCACCCCATGGCTGTCGAGCTGCTCGCCCACGAACAGCGCTGAGGGGGTCTGCTCGGAATGGAGCAGGTAGGAGGCCACGTCTTCGCCGATGCCGCCGCTGACCAGTTCCACCGTGCTGCTGAAGGGTTCTCCCTGGCCCAGGTCCCGCACGATTTGTAGGTAGCCGGTGCCGCAGGCCTGGCGGAAATCGAACTGGTGGGAGCTATCGGCCGCTTCCAGCAGGTCGAGCTCCAGGCCGGGGTTCCCCACATAGCCGCGCACCCTGCCGTCGCGGCCGGCATCCACCATCAGTCCCTTCAGCGGTCCATCGGACTGGATGCGCAGGTTGACTCGCCCGTGGCGCACTTTCATGGAACTGGCTAGCAGCAAACCCGCCGTCATCGCCCGCCCCAGCAGGGCGGTGGTGAGAAAGGACAGGCCATGGCGCCGCCGGGCGTAGCGGGAGGCCACCGTGCTGTTCACGGCCACTAGGCGGATGCCCCCTCCGGCGGCGGTGGCTCGGACCAGCTGATCGGGCATCGCAACAGCCCCGCTGCGGGGCCCAACTGGAGCCATCGTATGCAGGCTGCCGGCGCCGCTTGGACGGTTTTCACCAGGCGATCAGGGTTTGGCCGAGGCTGAACTTGGCCCCGGTTCGGCTCAGCTGAGGGGCCTTAGCTGGCCCCGCTCCAACTGCCAGGAGTGCTCCACCAGATCGGAGAACAGCTCGGGTTCGTGGGTAACCACCAGCAGCACCCGCTCGCGGGCCAACTGGACTAGCAGGTCCAGCACCTCGGCCCGCACGGACCAATCCAGGCCGGCGGTGGGTTCATCGAGCAGTAACACCTGGGGATTGCGCAGCAGCTGCACCGCCAGGGCTAGGCGCCGCTGCTGGCCGCCACTAAGTCGTTCGGGCGGTTGTTGCAAGGACAGGCCCGCCAGGCCCACCTGGGCCAGGGCGACTTCAGCCTGCTCACTGCTGAAGCGTCGCTGGCCCAATTTCAGCTCCTGGCCCACGCTCAGGCCGAGGAAATGGCGTTCGGGAAACTGGAACACCAGGCCGCAGAGCCAGCGTCTCTGGCGACCATTCAGCCGCTGCCCTTGCCAATGGATGGAGCCCCGGCCCGGTTCGGCCAGGCCAGAGATCAGCTCCAGCAGGGTGGTTTTGCCGCAGCCGCTCTGGCCTGCCACCAGGTTGGGCCGGCCCGGTTCCAGGCGCAGGTTGAGACCGGCCAGGATCGGTTCGGGGGCCGTGGCCGCCTGGTAGGTCAGGTCGCGAAGTTCGAGCACGGTCGACCAGTCGGCATCTCCAGCATGGTGGATCGGTGGCAGGGAGTCCCTGGGGTTGTTGGATAGGGACGTCGCCCTGACCTGAGCCGGCTGGTTCGCCCATGGAAATCCGTTTTCGCGAGCTCAATCCCTTCAACTGCTGGATCTGGATGCGGTTTGGCGCTCCCCTGGGCCCGGCCGAGCGCAGCTACGTCGAAACCCTGTTCGAGAGTTGGTTTTTTCTCGGCAAATTGGGAGGCTTCAATGCTGAAAACCTGCAGTGCCATGAGGAGGGCGTTGAGCTGGGCTGGATGGGCTACGACCTGGAGGCGTCCGAGCGGGCCCTGCCGGCCCTGATGCACAACATGGGCGTGATGGAATATCGGGCCGACTGGGCCCGCTGCTGGCTGGATCTGGGTACCAGTGATGCCTTCAGCCTCGATGTGCTGATTAATTCCATGGGCCAGCTCAACCGCGATGTGGTCGAGATTGAGGAGCTGTTGATTGGCGGCGTAAACGACGACTGGCCGGTTGAGCAGCACCCAGACAGCCTCTTTCCCCTTGACGACGACCCCGACGGGGACCAGGAGCTTGAGGGGGATCCCGAAGAGGATGAGCATGGCTTCGATGGCGACTACCGAGCCGATGGGGGCGGATCTGACCCACGCCACGGCACTGGCATTAATGGCCCCGAAACAAGCGGCCCCGAAATCGGTGACCCTGAAATCAGTGACCCCGAAATCAGTGGCTATGACGGCCGGGTGCCTTAGCCCATGGGGCGGGAACAACGGCGGTTGTTGATCGATTCGGGCCGCCTGCAGCGAGCCCCGGCGGGGCTGGTGGACCTCAGCCCGGCGGAAAGCCGCTACCTGGTGAAGGTGTTGCGCTACGGCCCCGGGGCGGTCTTCGCCATCGGCGATGGGGCCGGTGGGCTCTGGGAGGCCGAGCTGACGGAGCCGAATCGGGCCCAGCTGCGGCAGCCCCTGGAGGCACCCCTGGCCTGGCAACCGCCGCCGCAGCCCCAGTTGGTCTTGCTGGCCGCTTTGGTCAAGCGGGACTATGAGCTGCTGCTGCGCATGGCGGTGGAACTGGGGGCCGACTGGCTGCTGCCCTGCCGGGGGGACTACGACGCCGTGGTTGGCCAGCCCAACTTGGAGCGCTGGCGCACGATTGTCCGGGAGGCGGCCGAGCAGTGTGAGCGTCCCTGGCTGCCCCAACTGCAGGATCCCCGGCCGGCTCGCGATTGGCTGGGGGGAACGATTCCCCTACCGACCCTTGACGCCACCGCCACCGGGAGGGCCCCAGGCTCCGCGGCCGGTCTCAAACTGTTTGCAACGACGCGCCAGAGCGGGGGATTGCCCCTGCTGGAGGCCCTGGACTGTTGGACCGCCAACGGGCCCCAAGGCAGCCTGTGGCTGGCCTGCGGACCGGAGGGGGGCTGGAGTGGCGCCGAGGAGAGCCTGGCCCGGGACCAGGGCTGGATTGGCGTGGACCTGGGGCCCCGCATCCTGCGCAGTTCCACCGCTGCGGTGGCTGGCCTGGGATTGCTCAGCGATTGGCGCTACCGCCGCTGGGGTTGCTGAACGGCCTGTCGCGTCCATTCGGCTTGGGCCTCGCGGGGCCCTGGCTTCGCCTGGGGTTACGGGAAAGGCTTACTTGCCGAACAGGCTGCCAGCCATGGCCTTGAAGCCCGCCAGGTTGGCGCCGCCCTTACGCCGGGCCATCGGCAGGGCGCCCCCGGCGCTAACCCTTTCAGGGGCAAAGGTGATGAAGGTTTGGGCCGGACGGGCCTCCTGGGCGGCGCGCAGCTCGGCGGCAATCGCTTCGGCCGTGGTCACGCCGGTGGTGGGGGCCGGTGTATTGGTTGTGGGGCTGGGGTCGGCTGCGGCGGCTGGAGCTGCTGCTGCGGCAATAGCCACGGGGGTTGACGTCTTGTCGGCCTTGGCTTTGCTTTCAGGGGCCCGCACCGGCGCCACCTGGGCGGCCTCGGCGGGGGCCTGGTCGTCGAGGTTCAGGAAGAACGACCCCTTGCGGTTAAAAACCATGACGGCGGCAGACCAGGCAATGCCTTCGATTATCCGTTGGCGGCGGCCCTGGCTGGCTCCGGCTTAGGGCAGTGCAACAGAAGCTTGCCTGGAGCCCGACGCCGGCCTTGGGCTTGACTCGCCCCCCGGCGTTGCCTGTGTTCAGCTAGGGGAGCAGTCGGGGCGCGGTCGTGCTGGCGTATTTGCTTTTGGAGTCGCCGGAGCGGCTGCTGCAGTGGCGCGATGCCCTGTTGCTCAATGGCCTGTTGATTGCCCTGGCCCAGCGGGCACCTTTGCTGACCCGGGCCGGCTGGGTCCATGCCGGCATCCTTGGCACCCTGCTTTGGGGCAGCCTCGGTTGGGCCGGCTGGCTGGCGGTGGTTCTCTATTTGCTGCTTGGCTCGCTTGTCACCCGCCTGGGCCTGCGTCGTAAGCAGGAGCTGGGCCTGGCCGAGGCCCGCGGCGGCCGGCGCGGGCCTGAGAATGTTTGGGGGTCAGCCGCCACAGGCGCTGGCCTGGCCCTGCTGTGCACCTTGCCCTGGGCGCCCGTGCCCCTGCTGTTGATCGGATTCGCGGCCAGTTTCAGCGCCAAGCTCGCCGATACCTGCGGCAGTGAGATCGGCAAGCGCTGGGGGCGCCACACGGTGCTGGTTACCAGCCTGCGGCCCGTGCCCCCCGGTACGGAGGGGGCGATCAGCTTGGAGGGCAGCCTCGCCAGTTTGGTCGGCAGTGCCCTGATGGCCCTGGTGTGCCTGCAACTGGGCGTGTTGCAGGGCGCTGGCCCCTGGGTGCTGGTGACCCTGGTGGGCCTGGTGGCGACCCTGATCGAAAGCCTGATTGGCGCCACCCTCCAGGGCCGCATCGGCTGGCTCAGCAATGAGCTGGTCAATGGCGTCCAGACCCTGATTGCAGCCCTCCTGGCCATCGGCCTGGCTGTTCAACTGCAACTCGCCTAGGCGGTTGGCCATGGCCTGGCGGTCACGGCAGCAAGGCCGGATCAAGCTGGGGCCGGAGCCAACTGAGCAAGGCCCCATAGCGCTTTCGCGCCACCTTGCCGCTCATCCCGATCGCAAGTCCCAGGTCGTTAAACGATCGGTTGCCAAGTACCCGCCCCAGGAGCAGGGTCCGCTCCTGGGGCTTGAGCAGGCCAAGAAGCTGCTCGAGCCGTTGCCGCCGTTCCAGGCCGCAGGCCCATTCGAGCGGATCGAGGCCGCCTGGATCGGCCAGCAGCTCGACCAAACCCTGGTTGCGGGCCTGAGCGGGGCCATCGCCCTCCCCATCGATTCCCGGCCTGGGTTGGTCCAGGCTGGCGACCTTCAGGGCCCGGGCTGCGCCGCAGGCCTCCCGCCAGCGCGCCAGCGTCACGCCCAAACTCCCGGCCAGGTCGTCCTCGGCCAGAACCGGCTGACTCCGGTGCTGCCGTTCAAACTGGAGCCGCTGGCCCCGGCCATGGAGCTCCCGTAGGCCGCGGCTGGTGCGCAGGGGCTGGCAGCGGTCGCGCAGGTGTTGGCGGATGGCGCCGCGGATGTAGGGAACCGCAAAGCTGCTGAGGGCCGTACTGCGGGCTGGATCAAAGGCCTCCAGGGCCTTGATCAGGCCAATGCAGCCCGATTGCTCCAGGTCCTCCATGGGCACGGGGCTGAGCTGGCTTTCGCGCCGGGCCAGTTTCTTCACCAACGGCAGGTTGCTCAAGGCGAGCTGGTTGCGTTGCTTGAGGCTGCGGTTGAGGGCGTAGGCCACCAGGGGAGCCAGGTTCTGGCTGCCGATGGGGCTAATCGGGCCTGAAACCTGCCGGGGGATGGCCATGGGGACCTGGGATCGGGCTCCATAGGATCTGCCGTCCCTGCCCCATCCGCGTCCTCCCCCTGGGGGGATGCCCTTCACCCCCCTGGGGGATGCGGGCCAGGCACCCCAAGCCCCCAGCGGCCTAGGCCCGATCGCTGCCCGGTGCCCCCAGCTCGCCACTCAGGCCAGGGGTGTGGCCACCGACACCGGCTCCAGGCCGGCCCACTGCAACAGGGCCGGCCACTGGCGTAGGCGCCCGTAAACCTGGCGATGGCCTTCGCTGTTGAGATGGAGGCCATCGCCATCGAGCCAATGCAGCCAATGGGGGTCTGCCCGTAGGGAGGGCAGCAGCGACAAGAAGGGCACATTGGCCTCCAGGCAGGCCTCCTCCAGCAGGCTTTCGTAGTGCTGAATGGCCGCTAGGGAATACCAGAGCACCCCGGCGTAGGGCATCACCGCTTCATCGACCGGGGTCAGGCCCAGCACGAACACCGGCGCCAGGGCCTGGGCCTGGCGAATCAGCTGCTGGAGTCCAAACAGGAAGCCATCGCCATCGAGCTGGGCCCGGCCATCGGGCCGGCCGACCCTGGCGCTGTCGTTGAGGCCCACCGCCAGCAGGATGCCGTGGGGCAACTGGCGCCGCAGCTCACCGCGGCAGGCCACCTCCCGTTCCAACCGGGCAGCGACCCGCTCCAGACCATCGCCGCGGACCCCGAGCGGATAGACCACGGGACCGCCCGGAAGCCCCATCCAATGGCGGCGCAGGCGTTCACACCAGCCGCCCTCCTCGGGATCACCCCAACCCAGGACGCCGCTATCCCCTAGCACGATCAATTTGCGGGGGACGGGTTGGGCCATGGGGCAAGGCGGTGCAGGCTGGTTAGGCGGGGGCCAGAAGCTGGAGCCGGGCCCGGTCGCTGAGATCTTCCCCCACCAGGGTGAGTAGGGCGTAAACCACCAGTAGGCCTAGGAGTTGGTCCCAGGCAAAACTGCTGAGACTCTCCAGGAGCTGGGTGCCCAGCCCCGCCGCCCCCACGAGACCAACCACCACGCTCTCGCGCAGCATCACATCGCTCCGGTAGGCCCCATAGGCCAGGTAACTGCGGGCCAGGCCGCTGAAACGGCCATAGAACAGGGCCAGCCGTGGGCCGACACCCGCTCCCTGCAGGGCAATCTCGGCCGGGGCCTGGTAATCGTCGCTGGCTTCCAGCAGTAGGCGGCCGAGGATGCCCAGGTTGTGGAAGCCCAGGGCCAGGGCGGCCGTGACCAGGCCCGGTTTGAGGAGCAACAGCAGCAGTAGGGCGCTGAGGGGCGGCGGCCAGAGGCGGGCCAGGGCCCAGGTCAGTTGCAGCAGGGGCCTCGCCCAGGGCCAAGGGGCAATCACCAGCAGCAGCAGGGGCGCAAGCCCCACCGCCAAGCCCGCAGCCACCAGCGTCAGCAGCAGGGTGCTGCCCACGAGCTGGGGCCAGGGCAGGGCCAGGACACTGGCCCAGGAGCTGCCGCCCAGGTTGGGCAACGGTTGCCAGTGCAGCAGGGCCAGGGGCTGCACGCCCATGGCCCGGGCCAGCCAGACCAGCAGCGGCCCCAGCACCACTAGGGCCAGCACCATCTCGCGGCCGCGCCGGCCCAGGTCGTCCGGCCTGGCCGTCTGGCCCATTCCCCTGGTCCCGGCGCCGGATTCGGGGCCCAGGGGGGTGAAGGTCAGCCCCCCCAAGCCCAGGCGGCGGGGCATTAACCAGCGGCGGCGCAGGCCCGCCAGGCCCGTTTCCAGCAGCAGCATCACCGCCAGCAGCAGCCAGAGGCCAGTCCAGAGTTCATGGAATTCCAGGGATTGCAGGCAGAGCTTGAGCTCCGTGCCCAGGCCCCCCAGGCCAAACACCCCCAGCAGGGTGGCGCTGCGCAGGGCGCATTCGAGTCGGTAGCCGCCATAGCTGAGCAGGCCGGGTAGCAGGGGCGGCCCCAGGGCGGTGACCAGGGCCTGGGGGGCGGCCACGCCAGCGCAGCGCAGGGCCGCCAGGGCACCGCTGGGTAGGGCATCGATCTGGTCGCTGAGCACCCGGGCGACTAGGGCGGCGTAGGGGATAGCAATGGCGGCGATTGCCACGGCCGGTTGCAGGCCGATGAGCTGGAGTAGCAGCAAGCCCCAGAGCAGCTCATGGATCGAGCGCGGCACGGCCAATAGCCGCCGCAGGAAGTTGGCCGGCCAGGTCTGGCCGCAGCAGCTGCTCCAGACCTGGCGCGAACTGGCTAGGGCCAGGGCCAGCCCTAGGAGGGCACTGGCCGCCCAGCCCAGCAGGGCGATTCCCACGGTGACGCCCAGGCCCGAGACGGCCGAGCCCAGCACCAGCGGATCGAGGGAAGGGGTAATGGCCGCCTGGAGGAACTCTTTGAGTAGGTCGATACCGCCGCCATGGACCAGGCCCGGCAGCAGCACCAGCACCGGGATCAACACCAACGCCGGGGCCACCATCGCCAGGGGTGCGGCGACGCCGGACGGACCGTTTTGGGCGATTCTGGCCCGATCGGGGCTCGGCCCCTTGCCCCCGCCCCGCCCCGCCAAGCTCCTGCGAATCCGGGTTCGAATGGCTGGAATCCAGGAGGCAATCACGGCCCGGATCCCGGCAGTTCGCCGTCGTAAAGGGCCGCCAGGTCGGCGGGGCCGATGCTGCTAGCCGGTTGATCGAAGAGCACCTGCCCCTGGCGCAGGCCGATGGCCCGATCAAAGCCGGCCAATAGGTCGGGGCGGTGCAGGCTGAGCAGCAGGGCCCGCCGGGGGGTCACCTGGTCGAGCAGCAGCTGCAGGAGCTCGGATGCCAGGCGCGGATCGAGGCTGGCCAGGGGTTCATCGGCCAGGAGCAACTCCGGGTCCTGGCGCAGCAGGCGGGCGATCGCCACCCGCTGGCGTTGGCCGCCGGAGAGGGCGCTGACCGGCTGGCCGAGCAGCTCGGCGCCCAGGTCAACCTGGGCGAGGGCCTCCCGGTTGGCGGCCGTGTCCAGGGGCCAAAGCAGGTTGAGCAGGGCCCGGGGCCAGCCCCAGGTCGCCAGCCGGGCGCTATTGAGATTTTGTTGCACGCTCAGCTCCTCGATCAGGCGCAGGTCCTGCCAGAGGGTGCCGATGCGCGCCTGCTGGCGGCGCCGGGCCCGGCCCGAGCGGGCCGGTGGGGCCCCAAGCCAGCGCAGCGACCCGGAGCTGGGCTTGAGCTGGCCGTTGGCAACGGCCAGCAGGCTGCTTTTGCCGGCGCCACTGGGCCCCAGCAGGGCGACCCGTTCGCCGCCGCCGATGGCCAGTGACACCCGATCCAGCCGCGGCCGGCCGCGGCCGGGCACCGTGATCTGGCTCAGCTCTAGCCAGGGCAGCTCCTGGGACGACACTCCTGGTCCTGGATTCGGCAGGACTGGCTCCCTGGCCGGCGCTACGGGCATCAGCGGATCTTGCCGATCTGGCGACCCACCTGTTCGATCTGCTTGTAACTGGCCGCCGTTGCTTTACTGAACTGCTGGGCGCCGAACAGGGTCAGGATCTGTTTCTGCAGGGGATTGCTGGTGCGCCAGCTGAGGATCGCCCCCTGCAGCTTGCGGCTGAAGCCCTTGCCAAAGCGTTGGTCGAGGTTGGGTTGGCCGATCCAGTGGTAATCGGGATAGCCCGGTGTGCGCCAGATGGCGACCACCTTGGCCCGGTTGGCCCGGCCGTCGCGCAGGTTGGTGCTCCAGACCTGCTCGTTGACCACGCCGGCGTCGTAGGCGCCGCTTTGCACCAGGGCGATGGTGGTGTCGTGGCTGCCGCTAAAGCCAGGGGCGCCACCGGCAAAATCGGCCAGTTTCACGCCGCCTTTGGCCAGGAAGTACTGGGGCATCAGCCGGCCCGAGGTGGAACTTTCCGAGCCGAAGGTGAAACGCTTGCCCTTCAGTGCCGTTAGGCCCTTGACGTCACGGATTTGTTTTAGGCCGCTGCCTGTGTTGGCGATGAAGATGCTGTGGAAGGCCACATCAATGTCCCGTTGGGCGAGCACCTGGGCGCCGGGTTTCTGCAGGCGCGCCTGCACCCCGGTGAGGCCCCCGAACCAGACCAGATCCAGGTCTCCGGTGCGGAAGGCGGTCACGGCGGCGGTGTAGTCGACCACGGGCACGTAGGTCACCGGCACACCCAATTGGCGCTCCAGTTCCGCGGCTACCAGGGGATAGAGGCGGTTCAGTTTTTCCGGTTTCTGGTCGGGGATGGCGCCGATGCGCAACACCGGTTTGGCCTGGCTCCGGGGTTGTTCGGCCCGGGCAGGGGGGAGCAGGCTGGGTCCACCGGGGTTTCCCCCAGGCAGGGCCGCCGGCAGCAGGACCATCGACAGGCCAGCCAGGACAGCGGCCCAACGTTCTCGAATGGCCATCAATGGAGGGAAGGGAAGGGTTAACGGGGCTTGTCGGCCTTCAGCTACTGGCGAGGAACCGCCCAAGCCTGGCCAGGCCATCCTCGATCGTCGCAGGCGAGGCGGCGCAGGAAAGGCGAATGCAGCGGTCATCGCCAAAGGCGACGCCGGGCACGGCCGCCAGGCCCTGCTCCTCCAGAAGTCGGTTGCAGAAGGTCATCGAATCGAGGCCCTTGCTGCTGATGTCGGCGAAGGCATAGAAGGCCCCCTGGGGCGGGACCAGGGCCAACCCGCCAAGTTGCATCAGGCCATCGCTGAGTTGGCGGCGGCGCCGGCTGAATTCGGCCGCCATCTCCAGCACGCAGTCCCGGGGGCCGCTGATCGCCGCCAGGGCGCCGTATTGGGCGAAGCTGCAGACGTTGCTAGTGCTTTGGCTTTGGAGGGCACTGGCGGCGGCGATCACGGGCTGGGACCCCGCCAGCCAGCCGACCCGCCAGCCGGTCATGGCCCAGCCCTTGGCAAAGCCGTTCACCGTGAAAATTCGGCCTGCCAGATCGGGGGCCACGGCCGCAAAGCTGTGGTGGGTGAGCCCTGGGGCCAGCAAAAATTCGTAGATCTCATCGCAGACCACCGCCACCTGCGGATGGCGGCGCAACACCGCGGCGATCGCCTCGAGATCCTCCAGGCCGAGCACCATGCCGGTGGGGTTAGAGGGGCTATTGAGCACCAGCAACTTGCTGGCAGGCGTGATCGCCAACTCCAGCTGGTGGGGATCGAGCCAAAATCCGTCGGCCGCGGCGCTGGGGATCAGACGCACACTGGCGCCGGCCAGCTTGGCCATTTCCGGGTAGCTCAGCCAGTAGGGCGAAGGCAGCAGCAGTTCATCGCCTGGCCCTAGGAGCACCTGGAAGAGGTTGTAGAGGGCCTGCTTGCCGCCGTTGGTGACCAGCACCTGGTCGGCCCTGGTGGGAACCTGATTTTCAGTGCTCAGTTTTGCGGCGATCGCCTGGCGCAGGGCCGGTTCGCCAGCGGCCGGTCCGTAGCGGGTATGGCCGGCCTCAAGGGCCGCCGTGGCGGCCTGGCGGATGAAGGCCGGCGTGTCGAAATCCGGCTCCCCCGCACTGAGGCTGCAGATGTCATGGCCATCGGCGCGCAGGGATTTGGCCCGGGCGGCGATGGCCAGGGTCAAGGAGGGCTGCAACGCTTCTGCCCGGGCAGAGAGCTCAATCGGGCGCAGCATCGGTGCAGCGTCGGGGGCGGCATCCCGAGGAATGCCTGGACAATCTTGCATCCTGCCCTACTCCGGCCACGACAAAGGTTCCGAAGACACCTTTTGGGGCCAGATTCCCATGGCCCTTGCCCTGGTGCCATGGGAATCTGGCCATGCCCGCCAGATCAGCGCCATCGACAGCCTGCCTGCGTCGCCCCTCGCCATCGGCTCCGGCCTGGCGAGCCCGGCTGGGGGTTCGCCCAGGGCCCGCGAGGCCGCTCTGGACGCCTTGGCCCAGCAGTGCCACGCCTGCCGCAGCTGCTCCCTGGCCCTCGGCCGCCAGCGGGTGGTGCTCAGCCGCGGCAACCCCCAGGCGCGGCTGATGCTGATCGGCGAGGCCCCTGGGGCCCAGGAGGACGAGCTCGGCCAACCCTTTGTCGGGCGTTCGGGCCAGCTGCTGGATCAGTTGCTCGCAGCGGCCGGCCTCGACAGCCATCAGGACGCCTACATCGCCAACGCGGTGAAGTGCCGCCCCCCCGGCAACCGCAAACCGACGACCCTGGAACTGGCCGCCTGCCGGCCCTGGCTCCAGCAGCAGATCGCCCTGGTCCAACCCCAGGTGCTGGTGCTGGTCGGTGCCACCGCCCTGCAGGCGGTCCTGGGGCTCAAGGGCCCGATCAGCCAGCTGCGTGGCCAGTGGCAGTCCCTTGGCGGGCGTGCCTGCATGCCGATCTTTCACCCCGCCTACCTGTTGCGCAACGGCTCGATCGAGCCAGGTCGGCCTAGGGACCTGACCCGAGCGGACCTGGTGGCTGTGCGGGAGCACCTCCTGGCCAGCCGCTAGGCGATCGCTGCCCGAGCTGTGCCGGTCTGTGCCGGTCTGTGACAGGCTTGGGGCACCTTCCGGCCCCGCCCCATGACCGGCACCCTGGCCCGCCCCGATGCCGTCACCCCGGGGATGAATCCTGATGCTGCCCCAGGCGGCAATAGCGCCGATTGGGCCAGCGATCCCAGGTTTGATTCGGTGATCCACCGCCGCCGAACTCGCAGCGTGCGGGTAGGGGCCATCCAGATCGGCAGTGAGCACCCGGTGGTGGTGCAGTCGATGATTAATGAGGACACCCTCGATATCGAAGGGGCCACCGCTGGCATTCGCCGCCTGCACGAGGCGGGCTGTGAAATCGTGCGACTCACCGTGCCGAGCCTGGCCCATGCCAAGGCCGTGGCGGAGATCCGCAAACGCTTGGAGGACACCTACCAACCGGTGCCCCTGGTGGCCGATGTGCACCACAACGGCATGAAGATCGCCCTGGAGGTGGCCCAGCACGTTGACAAGGTGCGCATCAATCCGGGCCTGTTTGTGTTTGACAAACCCGATCCCAATCGCACCAGCTTTTCCGAGGCCGAGCTGGCCCAAATCGGCGATCGCATCGCCCTCACCTTTGAACCGCTGGTGAGCCTGCTCAAGAGCCAGGACAAGGCGCTGCGCATTGGCGTCAATCACGGCTCCTTGGCGGAGCGCATGCTCTTCACCTACGGCGACACGCCCCTGGGGATGGTGGAGTCGGCGCTCGAATTCATCCGCATTTGCGATCGACTCGATTTCCACAACATCGTCGTGTCGATGAAGGCATCCCGGGCGCCGGTGATGCTGGCGGCCTACCGGCTGATGGCCCATCGCATGGACCTCGAGGGCTTCCATTACCCCCTGCACTTGGGCGTCACCGAGGCTGGCGATGGCGATTACGGCCGCATTAAGAGCACCGCCGGCATCGCCACCCTGTTGGCCGATGGCCTGGGCGACACGATCCGGGTGTCCCTCACCGAGGCGCCGGAGAAGGAGATCCCTGTCTGTTACTCGATCCTGCAGGCTCTCGGCCTACGCAAGACGATGGTCGAATACGTGGCTTGCCCCAGCTGCGGCCGCACCCTGTTCAACCTCGAGGAGGTGCTGCACAAGGTGCGCGACGCCACGGCCCACCTCACCGGCCTGGATATCGCCGTGATGGGCTGCATCGTCAACGGCCCAGGCGAAATGGCCGATGCCGACTACGGCTATGTCGGCAAGACCCCAGGCACCATTTCCCTCTACCGGGGCCGCGATGAACTCCGCCGGGTGCCGGAGGCCGAGGGAGTGGCCGCCCTGATTGCGCTCATCAAGGAGGACGGGCGTTGGGTTGATCCCTAACGGCTCAGGATTCGGTTTTCAGGCTGGCCCCATTCCGGTTATCCCCGCTGCCACGGAATCACGTTGGCGGGCTAGCTTGAGATCAATCTCCAGGTTTACAGGAGCTATTGATGGGCAGGGCTCGCACCGGCGTCGTGGTGTTGATGGGGACAGGGGCTCTCGCCGCCACTTTGCTGGTGGGTAGTCAGTTGCTGAACGCCCCAAGCCTGGCCTCCCTGATCAGCGACAGCCCCAAGGAGGTGATTGATCAAACCTGGCAGATTGTTTTTCGCGATTATCTTGATACCACCGGTAAGTATTCACCGGAGCGTTGGCGCGAATTAAGACGGCAACTTCTTGCCAAGAATTATAATACGCCGAAGGATGGTTACACGGCTATCCGCGACATGTTGTCCACCCTTAGTGACCCTTACACCCGTTTCCTAGACCCCCGTGAGTTCAAGGAGATGCAGATCGATACCTCCGGCCAATTGACCGGGGTAGGCATCCAACTCAGCATTGATAAGGACAGTAAGGAATTGGTGGTCATCGCCCCAATCGAGGGTTCGCCTGCCTTCCGGGCTGGCGTCTTACCCAAGGACGTCATCGTCTCGATTGATGGCAAACCCACCAAGGGCATGTCCACCGAAGAGGCGGTCAAGTTGATCCGCGGCGAAGCCGGCACCAAGGTGACCATTGAGCTGCGCCGCAAGGGCGCCCTGATCACCGCGCCCTTGGTGCGCGAGCGCATCGAGCTCCACACGGTGGAGCACCAGGTGAAAACAGGCCCCGATAGCGAGCGCCTGGGCTATATCCGCCTGAAACAATTCAATGCCAATGCGGCCCGGGACATGGCTGCGGCGGTCAAGGACCTCGAAGCCAAGGGAGTTCAGGGCTATGTGCTCGACCTGCGCAGCAACCCAGGCGGCCTGCTGATGGCCAGCGTGGCGATTGCCCGCCAATGGCTTGATGAGGGTGTGATCGTGTCCACCAAAACCCGCGATGGCATCCAGGACATCAAACGGGCCAACGGCCATGCCCTTACCAAGCGCCCCCTGGTGATCCTGGTCAATGAGGGGTCTGCCAGCGCTAGCGAGATTCTCTCCGGCGCCCTTCAAGACAACCATCGGGCCCTGTTGGTAGGTCAGAAAACCTTTGGCAAGGGCCTGGTGCAATCGGTGCGGGGTCTCTCTGATGGTTCAGGCATGACCGTGACGATCGCCAAATATCTCACCCCCAGTGGCCGCGATATCCACCAACGCGGTATTGAGCCCGATGTGGTCGCCAAACTTTCCGATGCCGACGCCCAGAAACTAAAGCTCGAAGACATTGCCACCCAAAAGGACAGCCAGTTCGTGGCGGCTGAAACTAGCCTGATCAAATTGCTCCGCAGCGGCGGGTTAGCCCAACGCCCTTTCCAGCCGGGCAATAGCAATGTGCCTGCGGCCCTAGGCGCAGGTAAGTCTACAAACTGAGTTATGGGCGCCTGCAGAACTAAAAATGCTGCCTTGCGATAGCGCGAGGGAAAGAACGACGTGTAATTAAGTCATCGACCTCTCGTCGATGACTTAATTACAGGTTTATACAATGGCGTCTTGACCAGTTCAGGCCACCGGTTGCATCAGGCCACCGCCGGGACTGGAATCGTCGTCGTCGTTGTTCTCTTGGTCGCGGCCCATCAGGCCGTAGAGGCCGAGGGCAACCAGGCACACCAGACCAGAGAGAAGGTTGAAGCCGCCGCTTGCGGCCCCTTGCTCGATCAGCTCACCCACGGCGCTGCGGTAACGAAAGATGTCCATATTGTAACGAAGAATTGCGCAAGCTGAGAGGGCCGGGGCGGTGGCCACCGGTTGCCCGGCCCAGGCCTCAGCTCAAGTTGATGTCCTCGGGGTTGAAGCGGGTCCAGAGCGCCAGCTTTAGCTCGCTGCTCACCTCCCGGATGCTGAGCGGATCGGCCATCCAGTAGGTCAGCTTGTAGGCGGTTGTGGTGGCGCCGAATTGCTCGATCGTGGCTTTGGCTGCTGGCTGCAGCAACACTCCCTTCTGGAGTTGGGGCCCCGCTTCCAGCTGGGCTGGAGTGGACCCCTTGCGCTGGGGCGGCCGTTGGGGCTGGCTTTCAAACACGCAGCACCTCGGCATTGCGGGCTTCGAGTTGTTGGCGCCGTTGCTGGTCGCTGAGGCCATCGCTGCCGGGCAGCTGGTCGGCCATCAGTTTGAGCCACTCCATCAGTTGTTCAAGTTGCTTCTCGATGGGCAACACCCCGAGGCCCCGGGCCAACACCTTGGCGGTGCTGCCTGGACCCCCCTGATAAACGAGGCGTCCATGTAGATGTTGGGGTAGGGCCTGGCGTAGCAGCCGGAAGGCTGGCTCCTCCATGGGCGTTTCCAGGGCAATATTCGGCTTCTCCGGTTTGATCCGGGAAAAGCCACAGCGCTTGGCCAACAACTTCAGCTGCATCAATTGCAGCAGGCTTTGCACTGGGGCGGGGATGGCGCCGTAGCGATCCACCCAGCCGACGGCCAGTTCCACCAGATTATCCATGCTGGCGCACCCGGCTGCGGCCCGGTAGGCGGCGATCTTCTCGTCATTTTCAGTGATCCAATCGCCCGGGATGAAGGCGGTGATCGGCAGGTCGATCTGGGTGTCCTCAACGGCGGGGATGTCCTGCCCCTGGATCTCGGCTAGGGATTCCTGCAGCATCTCCATGTAGAGATCGAAGCCGATCGTTTCCATCTGGCCGCTCTGTTCCACCCCGAGCAAATTGCCAACCCCGCGGATTTCCATGTCGCGCATGGCCAGCTGGTAGCCGGACCCCAGCTGGGCAAATTCCTGGATGGCGCGGAGCCGCTGGCGGGCCGCTTCCGAGAGGGAGGCATTGCCCGGATAGAAGAGCCAGGCGTGGGCCTGGATGCCGCTGCGGCCGACCCGGCCGCGCAATTGATAGAGCTGGGCTAAGCCAAATTTGTGGGCGTCCTCGATCAAAATGGTGTTCACCCGTGGAATATCGAGGCCGCTCTCCACGATCGTGGTGCAGAGCATCAGGTCGGCTTCGCCGGCATTGAAGGCCACCATGGCGCTTTCCAGTTCGCCCTCGGCCATCTGGCCATGGGCCACCAGCAGGCGCAGGCCTGGCAGCATCAAGCGCAGCTGGGCGGCCACCTCCTCGATGCCCTCCACCCGCGGCACCACATAGAAAATCTGGCCGCCGCGATCGAGTTCCTGGCGGATAGCGCTGCGCACCGCCTCCTCATCGAGGGCGGCCAGGTGGGTTTTGATCGGCCGCCGCAGCGGCGGCGGTGTGGTGATCAGACTCATTTCGCGCACACCCGAGAGGCTCATGTAGAGGGTGCGGGGGATTGGTGTGGCCGAAAGGGTCAGCACATCGACGTCCTTACGCAAGGCCTTGATCTTTTCCTTCTGATTAACACCAAAGCGCTGTTCTTCATCCACCACTAGTAATCCAAGTTGCTTGAAGTTGGTGCCCTTGCTCAGCAGCTGGTGGGTGCCCACAACCACATCGACGTTGCCTTCGCCCAGGCCCGCCAGGATCGTTTTACGTTCCAGCGTGGTGCGGAAGCGGTTGAGCAGGGCCACCTTGAGGGGATAGGGGGCGAAGCGTTCGCTGAGGGTGCGCCAATGTTGTTGGGCTAGCACCGTGGTGGGGGCCAGTAGGGCCACCTGTTTGCCAGCGGTTACTGCCTTGAAGATGGCCCGGATCGCTACCTCCGTTTTGCCGAAGCCCACATCGCCGCACACCAGGCGGTCCATGGGCTGGGGGCGCTCCATGTCCCGCTTGACATCGCTGATCGCCTTGAGCTGGTCGGGGGTGGGTTCGTAGGGAAAGGAGTCTTCGAGTTCGTTTTGCCAGGGACCATCGGCGGGGAAGGCAAAGCCCGGCGCCTGGTGCCGCTCGGCGTAGAGCTTGACCAGGTCGAGGGCCACCTTGCGCACGGTCTTTAGGGCTCGCTCCTTGGCCTTGGCCCAGGCCGTGCCGCCCATGCGGTTGAGTTCGGGGGGCGCATCGGTGCTGGCCCGGTAGCGGCCCAGGCTGCCGAGCTGGTCGGCGGCCACCCGCAGCAGGCCATCGGCGTATTGCACCACCAGGTAATCACGGGATTCGCCGCTGATGACTAGTTTTTCCAGCTTGAGGAAGCGGCCGATGCCGTGGTTGCGGTGCACGACAAAATCGCCGGGCTGCATCTTGCCGGGATCCACCGTGCGGCTGGCCGCCTTGCGACGCCGGCGCACATAGCCCGTGGCTGTTAACGACTGCTGGCCAAAGAATTCCCGATCCGTGATTAAAACCAGCTTCCAGGCCGGTAGTTGCAGGCCTTCGAGTTCGGCCGTGCCCCGGGTTTTAAGGGCAACCGGAGTGTTCTGTTCAATCAGCCGGTTGATTGAGGCGAAATCGCCGGGATTGGGCACAAAGCGACTGATGCAGTCGTGTTCCTCCAGCAGGGCTACCGCCCTAGAGGGCTGGGCCGAGAGCAGCCACACCCGTGCCTTGTCCGCCTGGAAGCCGCGCACCAGGGCTGCCAACTTGCCAAAGGCATTGGGATAGGCCGGTACCGAACGGCTGGCCAGGTCAAAGCTGTTGGCGTGCTGATCGGTTTCGTTCAGTTCGGCCAGGTCGAAGCCGGCAAAGCTTTCGACCTGCTCCAGGGCCTCGCGGGGACTGATGTGCAGACAGGGCGGAAGCAGGCTGGCGCCTGGCAGGCTGCCAGGGGTTTCGGCCGCTTGACCAGCGCTATCAAGCTCGGCAATGACATCGCCGTAATGGGAGCTCGCATGGTCAAACCACTGCTGGCCATGGGCCAGGCAATGGCGCCGTTCATCGATGGCGACCAGGGTGCTGGCTGGCAGGTAATCGAGCAGGGAGGCCGGCTGGCCGTAGGCCAGCCCCAGCAGGCGCCGCATCCCCTCGGGGGTGCCGCCCTCCAGCAGTTGGTCGAGGGCTTCGGGGCTGAGCAGCTGCTCGAGCCCCGCCGGCATCGAGTCCCGCAGGGCATCGGCAATCAAGGGGCCATGGCCGGTGGGGGTGAGGCGCACCACCTCAATCGCATCCAGCGAGCGTTGGCTGGCGGGATCAAATTCCCGTAGTTTTTCGAGCTCTTCGCCAAAAAATTCCAGCCGCACCGGCAGTTCGGCACTCACCGGAAAGACATCAACAATGTCGCCGCGGCGGCTCCAGCTGCCCTCCTGCTCGATTGTGGCGACCCGTTCATAGCCGAGGCGGCTGAGGGTCTGGCCGAGGGCCTCCAGGTTGACGCTGTCGCCCTTGCGCAGGCTGTGGCAGTGGGCCTTGAGGGCCACTGGCGGCGGCAGGTGGGGTTGCAGGGCCCGCTCGGTGGCCACAATCGCCAGGCGGTTGGAGCCGCCATCCAGCAGCTCGCTGAGCACCTGTAATTGGCCCCAGGTGATCTCGCTGGTGGGATCGAAGGGTTCGTAGGGGGAGCCCTCGCTGGTGGGGTAGAGCAGGCTGCTGCTCCAGCCCATCAGCTCCAGTAGGGATGCCCAGCGGCCTGCCTCCTCCAGGGTTGGCACCACCACCAGCAGGGGGGCTCCGGCGGCCGAGGCCAGGGCACTGCTGACCAGGCCCCGGGCCGCCCGGCCGGCACCGCTGAGCCGCAGTCGCTCGGGCCGCTTGCTGCGCTCCAGCACTTCACCGGTGAGGGTCACCTGCTGGAGCTGGCGAACCAGGGCGGTGAGCGGCATCGGCGGAGCTGGGGCAGGGGGGCGTTGATCCTCGCAAGCGGGACGGCGGAAGTGCTGGTTCCGATTCGGAAACGCTCAGCCCAGGGCCTGGCGCAGGGAGGCCAGGCCAAATAGCAGGAACAGGCCGGCGCTCAGGCGATAGAGCATCCGTTCACTGATGCGGCCGCCGATCCATTGGCCGGCCCCCACCGCCAGCCAGGTGACCAGGCCGTGGCCCACCAGGCTGCCGGCCACTAGTCCGGCAAGGCTGAAGCCGGGGGCGGTGGCCAGAAAAATGGTGGCGAACTGGGTGCGATCGCCCAGTTCGGCGATAAAGACCAGGGCGAAGGCCTCCCAGATCACGTCCCAGGCTGTGGCAATCGGATGGCCGACTTCAGCTGCGTTCACTGCCGCTTCGGCGTCATCGGCTTCGTCTTGGGCCGCATGGGCCCCCATCGCCTGGGCGTCGACCAGCAACTTGAGGCCGAAGCCCAGGAACAGGGTGGCGGCTAGCCAGGTCACCAGGCCAGCCGGCAACAGCTCCCTTAGGCCGTAGCCCAGGCCCAGGGAGATCAGGGTGACCACGACCAGGGCGGCAAAGGCGCCGATGAACACCCAGCGGGGCCGGTGGCGGGCCGCCAGGATCAGGGCCATAAAGAAGGTCTTGTCGCCCAGTTCGGCCAGGGAGATGGCCGAGAGACTTGATCCAAAGGCCGCCAGGCCTGGATCACTGGGGATTAGGAGAAGCGTCATGAATCCAACCTTGGCCTGAAATGGGTCAGGGCGCCGCGGAACTGGCTGTCGTCTTCCACCATCAGGAGCTTCAAACCGGCGCAACCCCTGCGCTAAAAAGCACCGAGGCTGGCATGGGCGCTTGGGGGGCCTGGTTCAACGGCCTGGGGCCTGCTCGGCGGCGGAGAGGGGCCGGCCCGTGGGCGTGGTCGTTGGCCTGGCGTTCGGGGTAGGGCGAGGGCTTTGGCCCTCAGCCGGGGTGGGCGATGGGCTGCCCATGGCGGCACCGATCGAGCGGCAGTAGGCCACCGGATCTGCTTCGGCGGCTAGCCCCAGAGCCTTGCGCAACACTTCAATCTGCTGAACGGTGGCGGCACCGAGTTGGGCTTGGGCCTGCTCGCAGGCGGTGCGCTTCCAGGCATTGGGATCGGCGCAGCCGGCTACCCCCACCAGGAGTGCTAGGCCAACCAGCCCCAGGGGTTTGGCTGGGCGGCGTGGTCGCTCTGGGCGGGACAGGGAGCCCTGGCTTAGGAGCCGTTGGCTGGACTTGTCCATGGGGCGAGAATCCCGGTTGGCCATCATTTACCCAGAGCTATCGCCATCCTGGGACAAACCAGGGCCGAAGTCCGAACCCTGAGCAGCTCCCCAGCAGGGTCCTGTCAGCCTATTTCGCTCGCTGCAGCGATCCCCCTGGCCAAGGGATCAGCCCAGTGTTGCTACCCCTTGGGAGGGTGGTTCCAGTTGGATCGTGCTGTGGGCAATACCCAGTTCGGCTAGGCGCTCCTTGGCCTGGTGCAGCAAGTCCATGTCATCGCCCTCACCCTCAAGGGGGCGTCGCACCACGTGGGCGGTGAGGGCGATTTGGGAGGTGCTCATGCCCCAAACATGCAGGTGGTGCACATCGAGCACCCCGGGCAAGTCCCGTAGGGCCTGGTCCACTGTTGTCATTTCAATGCCAGGCGGCACGGCATCGAGGGCCACTTGCATGGCATCGCGCAACAGGCCCCAGCCGGTCCAGGCCACGGCCAGGCCCACGGCGATGCCGGTGGCGGCATCGAGCCAGTACCAGTGGGTCAGCCCCACAACGATGGCGCTGACCAGCACCGCCGCCGACACGGCCGCATCGCCGAGCAGGTGGATCACCGCCGCCCGACGGTTGAGGTCGTGGCTGTTGTTCTGGCCAAACAGGCGGGCCGAAAACAGGTTCACGGCGATGCCGATGGCTGCGGCCCAGGCCACCGGTGTGCTGATCACCTCGGTGGAGGTGCCGAGACGCTTGATCCCTTCGATTAGCACCACGGCTGAGGCCATCAGGATCAACACCGCATTGGCCAGGGAGGCCAGCTGGGTGCTGCGGCCGAATCCGTAGGTGAACCGTTCGTTCGGGGCGCGCCTGCTCAACCGTTCCGCCCCCCAGCCGAGCAACAACCCGGCCACATCGCCCAGGTTGTGAACCGCATCACCAATGAGGGCCAGGGAGCCGAAGCCAAAGCCGATCACTAGCTGTAGGGCCGAAAGGCCGCTGTTGAGGATCACACTCCAGCGAAAGGCCGTCGCCGAACCGCTGCGGTGCTGGTGCTGGCGGGGATGGGGCTGCCGCTGGATCGCTACCGCTGGATGGCTGGATCCGTTGCCCTGGCTGTGGTGATCAGAATGCCTGTGGTGATCAGAATGGCCGTGATCATTGGGCTGGGCCATGGCTCTTAGGCGAGTCAGCGGGTCACAAGGGCTGCCAGCAGGGGTGTGATCACCGCGCCCGCAACCACCATGAAGATCTCGGGATTTTGCAATGGGGCCAGGCTCAGCATCGGTATCCGCAAAGGCATCGTCAGCAAAGCCAGCCAAATTCCTACCCCCAGGGGGTCACGATTGCCCCTAGCAGTTTGGCCGGGGCAATCCCGGCCAAACTGCTAGGGCTGGGCAAACCCAGGCCCGATCAGACGTGGGCAGCCCGGCGCCGGAGCCAGAGACGCACCACCTTTTCCGACTCCAGATAGAGGAAGAACAGGGCACTAACGCCCACACAAATGCCCAGCTCCTGCAGGCTCAAGGGGGTGGTGCCAAAGAAGCTCGAGAGCACGGGCACGTAAAGCAGGGCCAGTTGCAGGGCCGAGGTCAGCACCACCGCCGCCAGCAGGGCCGGGTTGGAGAAGGGCGCCACCTGGATCAGGGGCCGGTCGCTGCGGGCGGCTAGGGCATGGCCCATCTGGGCCAGGCAGAGGGTGGTGAACACCATCGTCTGCCAGGGGGCGCCGCTGTGGGCGGCGTAGGCCATCAGGGCAATGGTGATCGCCCCAAAGACCAGGCCGATGCGCAGGATGTAGCGGCCGATGCCCCGGGCAAAGATTGATTCGCCCGGTTGGGCGGGAGGCTTCAGCATCAGGCCGTCTTCGCCGGGCTCCAGGGCTAGGGCCAGGGCCGGCACCCCGTCGGTCACCAGGTTCATCCAGAGAATCTGCAGCGGGGTGAGGGGCACCCCGGTGAGACCGAGCAGGGGCGCTGCCGCGATCGTGATTAATTCACCAACATTGCTGCCGAGGATGTATTTCACGAAGCGGCGGATGTTGGCATACACCAACCGCCCTTCTTCCACCGCGCTCACAATTGTGGCGAAATTATCATCCAATAACACCATATCGGCCGCTTCCTTGCTCACCTCCGTGCCGGTGATGCCCATGGCCACACCGATGTGGGCCTGCTTGAGGGCGGGGGCGTCATTGACGCCATCGCCGGTCATGGCCACCACTTCGCCATTGGCCTGCAGGGCTTTGACAATCCGCAGCTTCTGGTCGGGCGGCACCCGGGCGTAGAGGCTGCAGCGGGCTACCACCGCCTGCAGTTCCGAGTCGTTGTAAGCCTGCAGCTCGCGGCCGAGTACGACTTCGGCATCCTCGTTGGTGAGGCCAATGCTGGCTCCAATCGCCCGGGCCGTGAGCGGATGGTCGCCGGTGATCATCACGGGACGGATGCCGGCGCCGCGGCAGGTGGCCACCGAGGCGCCCACCTCGGGCCGGGCCGGATCGAGCTGGGCCATTAAGCCCAGGAACACCAGCTGGTCGGCCTCCTGCTCGGGTCCGCTGTGGTGGGGTGCGCAGGCAAAGGCCAGCACCCGCAAGCCGCTGGCCGCCAGTTGGCGGCCCTGATCCAGCCACCAGTTCCGCTGCTCCTCGTCCAGGGCGCTGACGCCTGGGGCCGCCAGCCAACGGTCGCAGCTCGAGAGCACCACCTCCGGGGCCCCCTTGCTCAGCATCAACACGCTCGACCCGGCTGCCACGGGGCCGAGGGGGGCCTGGAGCTGGCCCCTTGGATCGCTAACCCACACCGCCATCCACTGGCGCTCGGAGCTGAAGGGAATCTCCCCCTGGCGCGGGAAGGTGCCCCGCAGGCTGAAGTCGTCGATCTCCGCTTTGGCGGCAGCCACCACCAGGGCCCCTTCGGTGGGATCGCCCAGGATCCCGTAGCTGCCGTCCGCCTCCCGTTTGAGTTCGGCATCGCTGCAGAGAACCCCCGCCTGCAGCAATAGGCTGAGAGCACCTGGGGCGATGCCGGCTGGGATGGTGGCTGGGGTCACAAGCTCCCGGGCGCTGAAGTCGCCCTTGGGCTCGTAGCCCTGGCCGCTCACGGCGATCGCCTGGCCGCCGCAGCGCAGCTCTTCGACCACCTGGCGGTTCAGGGTCAGGGTGCCGGTCTTGTCGGAGCAGATCACGGTGACGGATCCGAGGGCCTCGACCGCCGGCAGACGCCGGATTAAAGCAGCGCGTTTGACCATGCGCTGGGTGCCGATCGCCAGGGTCACGGTGATTACGGCTGGCAGGCCCTCGGGAACGATCGCCACTGCCATCGACAGGGACACCTCGAGCAGGTTGAGCAGGGGCTGGCCCATTAACCAGCCAATCCCAATCACGATGGCCACCAGGCCTAGGGCCGAGCCCACCAACACCGAGGCCAGGCCGTCCAGCCGTTTCTGCAGGGGGGTGGCCTCGCCGCCGGCCGTATTAATGAGTTGGGCGATCTGGCCCAGTTCAGTGGCCATGCCGGTGGCGGTTACCACCGCCAGGCCCCGGCCCCGCACCACTTCTGTGCCTTGAAACAGGCAGTTTTGGCGTTCCAGCACGGGGGTGGCCGGATCGAGCAGCAGGTTTGCTTGCTTGAACACGGCCTCGGCTTCGCCCGTAAGGGCCGCCTCCCGCAGGCCCAGGTCCGCTCCCTCCAGCACTCGGCCATCGGCGGGCACCCGATCGCCGGCCTCGAGCCGGATCAGGTCGCCCGGCACGAGCTCCTCACTCGATAGCCGCTGCCACTGGCCATCGCGACGCAGGGTCACCAGGGGTTGGGCCATCTGGCGCAGGGCCAGCAGGGCTTTTTGGGCTTGGCTTTCCTGCAGGTAACCGAGCAGGGCGTTGAGACCCACGATCAGCACAATCGCGATCGCGTCCTTGGGGAACTTCTGGGCGCTAAAGGCAATTGCCGCTGAGATCGCGGCCACGGCCAGCAACATCAACAACATCACGTTGCTGAATTGGTCCCAAAGGATGGCCAGGCTGCTGCGGCCGGCCGCCAGCTCCAACCGGTTGGAGCCGTTCAGCTCGCGTCGCTCCGAGGCCTGGGCCGTGGTTAACCCTTCGGTGCTTACCTTGAGTGTGGTCAGGCAATCCTCGGCACTCAGGCTGTGCCACTGGGGCTGATCAAGGGGGGACAAGCAGGAACAACGCTCGGAGTAAGCATCTTAATAAATTTGCTCAGCCCCTGACTAGCTGGGACCAGGGGTTTCCTTTGCCATTGACGCAGATTGTCACAACAAACAAAAACGTAGATTCGGGTGCTGCCAACCAGCGCAGGGATCAGGGTCCATCCCCAGGCCTCATATCACCATCGGTGATTGCTGCGATTATTAGTAGTGATTAACCAGTTAATTTGCCTCGATGACCTTCCCTAAGCCTCGTCAATGATCCAGTTGAGGGATTGGGCTAGGGCACAGGCAAGAGTTGGGGACCCCGCCTAAGCCGCCCCTTGCCATCGTTTGTGGTTGCGGTTCGGGGGGTTGCGCCCTAGGTCAGGCCGGCCTTGGCCCTTGGCTCAGCCGACGAAGTCCTGGTGGATCCGCCAGATTGGGCCCCCTATCGACCTTGGCCATGGCCCCCAGCAAGCAGGAGATTCTGGCCGCCTCCAGTGGCTGGGTGGCGGTGGTGCTCAATGTGGTGCCGGGCTTGGGCACGGGCTACCTCTACCAACGGCGTTGGCGCGCCTACTGGCTCACCTCAGCCCTAGCCACCAGCTGGTTTGTCGCCGGTGCCTTGCTCGGCGGCCCGGCAGGTGGGGACCTGGGCCAACGCGACCAGTTGGTTGGCTTAGCCGGCTTGCTGCTGCTGGCCGCGATCACGGCGGCGGAAGCGGGCCTGGCCGCCCGCCGGGCCCGTTCGGATGAGGATGGGTGATCGATCCAGCGGCCTTAGCCCTAACCCTTAGGCCATAGGGACAACATATGCAATCACTGCATGTT
Source organism: Synechococcales cyanobacterium SupBloom_Metag_052 (assembly GCA_016463595.1). Classification (GTDB taxonomy): domain Bacteria; phylum Cyanobacteriota; class Cyanobacteriia; order PCC-6307; family Cyanobiaceae; genus BAIKAL-G1. The sequence goes on from JAEMQZ010000015.1 coordinate 31,927, forward strand.
TGACAAAAAGCAACTGATTAACCGTACAGTCGATACCCCTTGGATGTATCTTGGGATTATTAATTAAAGTTTGGGCTGCATGGTTACGCCTGAGGAGTTGGAAGCCCTCGACCTGATGTGTTGGCTTCGCAATGGCGATGATGCGGCCCGCTTGGCCTACTGCAACCAAAGCACGATCAGCCGCCGCAGCCAGCAGGCTCTCAAGGTCTTCAATCTATTGCCCAGCCAAGGCCAGAGATGCCATGCCCAGGCAGGGCCAAGCACCCTGCTGCGGATGGAACGGGAAGTGCACCAGCTGTTTCGTTTTTCCGGTGGTAACAGGTTGAGACTGCATGCGCCCTATTGGGCCAGCAGCCTACTTGGTAACCAGTTGGACACAAGTTGGATGTTGAATCCGGCTAGGCAGAAGGAACCTGTAGGGGCGGCCTTGGGCTTGTTGGAAGATCGGATCATTGATGCGATGATCACTGAAACGATCCAGCGACCCGCAGATGATAATCCCAAATTTGTGTGCTTTGACCTTTACGAGGTTCCCTTAGCCCTTTACGCGGAAGTCTTGGCGGATGGGCCAGCTAGTAAGCCCCTCTATTGTGAGAAGAAGCTTGGCTCCCATGATGTTGGAAGCTTGTCGTTTGTGGAACCCCAAGGCTTCCTATCTCCGGAAAGTAAGGGGTGTGTCTTTCAACTCTTTAACCATCTTTATGGTGAGAACTTAGCCCTTGATTACGAACCTAGTCAACCGCTTGTGGATAGCTCTACTGTGACTTTTTTGATGGCGCATCACCCCTTGCTCTTTGAAGAGTTTCGCCATTATAGGGCCATTGATTGTGACT
>JAEMQZ010000145.1 GCA_016463595.1 Synechococcales cyanobacterium SupBloom_Metag_052
GGGGGCATGGACCCGCGGGGGGTGAAAGGACCGGTGGTCGAAATCTATCGAGTGTTTCCCGGCAAAACCTGTTCGCGCTCCAGCAGGTGGCCCGAGTACCCCAGCTTGCGGGCCAGGGGCGCCAAGCCAGCAGGATCCTTACCGGCCTGCTCCGGGTAGCAGGCGGCCCACCAGATCTGGTGATCGAGTCGGTTGGCGCTGGTGATCGTGCCGCCGGGGTTGAGCTCGCGCAGGATGAATTCGCGGCCGTTGCTGCTCATTCGCATCGGTTGGGATGGGGAGCAGCGGATCGTTTCTTGGCGCACCCGCAAGTTGTTGGGCAGTTCCAGCCAGACCTTGATTTGGCGCACCTCGGGGTCGTTGGCGTCCTTGCTGACGGCATAGACGCCGACGGCCTCCTTGCCACCGCGGCCGGGCCGCTCCCACAGCACCACCAGGCCGGGGGGGCGGGCATCAATTGGATTGACCATGTCGCCCTGGTCGGCGCCGGCGGGGAGGGGCGCCCACCAGCCCGCCAACGCCAGCCCCGCCGCCCAGGCAAGACCCAGGCAACGCCCCGGGGCAGCGGCCAGCGCCAGCGGTTGGCCCGAAAGGGGATCACCAGCCATCGCAGAACGCCCTTGTCAACATGGGTCCATGCTCGCCTACCTCGACCACCAAGCCACCACCCCCTGTGATCCGGCCGTCGTGGCCGCCATGGTCCCCTGGTGGACGGAGCAATTCGCCAACCCGGCCAGCCGCCTGCACCGGCCCGGCCTGCTGGCAGCCGCGGCCGTGGACCAGGCCCGGGCCCAGGTCCTAGGGCACCTGGGCCTGGCCGGAAACGAGCCAGCGGCCGCCCAAGTGATCTTCACCAGCGGGGCCACCGAGGCCAACAACCTGGCCCTTAAGGGCCTGGCCGAGGCCGAACTGGCGGCAGGAGGCCGCCGGCGCCAGCTGGTGACCCTGGCCACCGAACACCGGGCCGTGCTCGATCCGCTGCGCTACCTGGCCCGCCATGGCTTCCGGCTCAGCGAACTGCCGGTGGGCGGCGATGGCCTGGTGGATCTGGACCAGCTCGAAGCGGCCCTGGGCCCCGAGACCCTGGTGGTGAGCGTGATGGCCGCCAACAACGAAATCGGCGTGCTCCAGCCCCTGGCCGCGATCGGCTCCCTCTGCCGCCAGCGGGGAATCCCCTTCCACTGCGACGGCGCCCAGGCCGTGGGCCACCTTGCCCTCAAGCCCGCCGAGCTGGGCATCGACCTGCTCAGCTTCAGCGCCCACAAGTTCTATGGACCCAAGGGCATCGGTGCCCTGGCGATCAGCCGGCCCCTCACGCTCGCCCCCCAGCTCCATGGCGGCGGCCAGCAGGGGGGCTTGCGGGCCGGCACCCTGCCCGTGCCGTTGATTGTGGGCCTGGCCGCCGCCCTGAACCTGGCCCAAGCCGACCGCCTAGAGCGGGAGCAGCGGCTCGGGGCCCTGCGCGATCAGCTCTGGCAGGGGCTGGAGGCCCTGGGCGGCATCCGCCGCAATGGGGCCGCCGCGCCCCGGCTGGCCCACAACCTGAACATTTGCGTGGCCGGGGTGGAGGGCGGCGCCTTGCACCGGGCCCTGCGCCGCAAGCTGGCGGTGAGTGGCGGCTCGGCCTGCAGCAGCGGCGAACCCTCCCATGTGCTCGCCGCCCTGGGACTGAGCCGCCTGGAGGCCGCCGCCGCGATCCGCTTTGGCCTGGGCCGCGCCACCACGGCCGCCGAGATCGGGCAGGCCATCGAAGCGGTGGCCGAGGCGCTCAGCCAGCTGCGGGGCCCGAGAGGCTAAGCAGCAAAAAGCCCCCTACCCCCACCACGGCCAACAGCATCTGGGCCAGGCGGCTGACGAGCATGCCGCTCACCACCGCCAGCCCCACCTTCAACGAGCGACCCAGGATCGCCAGGGCGGCGCGGCGCCCGGCCCCCAGCTCCGCCACCAGCTCCCCCAAAGCGGCACCCAGCAAGGGCCCCACCAGGGCGCCAAGCAGCGGCCCGCCCACGGGCAAGGCCGGCAAGAGCCCAAGAACGCCAACCAACAACCCCAGGGCGGCACCGCCGTAGGCCCAGCGGCTGGCCTGGAGCCGGGCCGCCCCGAGCACCACCCCC
>JAEMQZ010000016.1:0-7631 GCA_016463595.1 Synechococcales cyanobacterium SupBloom_Metag_052
CCGGGCCCGTAGAACATCACCTGGCCCACCGGGTCGGCCTCCACCAGGATCGCGTTGTTCACCCCATGGACGCCGGCCAAGGGGTGGTGCTTGGGCAACAAGGTGGGATGGACGCGCACATCGAGCTGCTGCACGCCGTCGTCGTCCTGGCCGACATGCTCCGCCACGGCCAGCAGTTTCACCACAAAGCCCAGCCGGGCGGCGTAGTCCACATCGCGGGCATCGAGCCGGTCGATGCCTTCGGTAGCAATGGCGGACCGATCCACCGGCCCCCCGTAGGCCAGGCCCGCCAGGATCGCAATCTTGTCGGCCGCATCGCCGCCCTGCACGTCGGCCGCCGGGTCGGCCTCGGCGTAGCCCAGCTGCTGGGCGTCGGCCAACACCGCGCCATAGGCCGCCCCCTCAGCGGCCATGCGACTGAGGATGTAGTTAGTGGTGCCGTTAATGATGCCGCTCACCCGCTGGATGCGGTTGCCACCCAGGGATTGCTTCAGCGGTTCAATAATCGGGATGCCGCCACCCACGGCCGCCTCAATCAACACATACACCCCTTTGGCCTGGGCGGCGGCAGCGATCTCATCGCCATAGCGGGCAATCACGGCCTTATTGGCGGTGACCACCGATTTACCAGCGGCGATCGCCCGCAGGATCAAGGAGCGGGCCGGCTCCAGGCCGCCCAGCACCTCCACCACAATCTCCACGGCCGGGTCATCGACCACGGCTTCGGGATCGGTGCAGAGCAACTCGTTGGCAATTGCCACGGGCCGGGGCCGGGCCAGATCGCGCACGGCCACCCGTTTGAGTTCGAGGTCGGCCACCAGGGGATGGCGCCCCTGGGGGGTGGCCAAGATGGCGGCAACGCCAGCCCCCACCGTGCCCAGACCCAACAAGCCGATGCCGATGGTCATGGCCGCGTTGCCTACAAAGACGGGATCCTAGAAATCCCTAGGCCACTCACGGTTCGACGGGGGTTTGGGGCCCAGCTGCGCCAGCCTGCAAGGCCCGGGCCTGGGCCTTCATCATCGCCAAGATGTTGAGAAAACCGTTGGCCCGCGATGGAGTGAGGCTGGCTTGGAGACCCGTTTCGGCCACGAAGGCCGGATCAAGGTTGGCCGCCTGGGCGGGATCGAGACCCTCGAGGCCCTCGATCAACAAGGCCAGCAGTCCCTTGGTGATCGCCGCATCGGAATCGCCCTGCCAATGGAGCCGGCCCCCTTGCAGCTGGCCCACCACAAAGACCTGGGAGACGCATCCCTTCACCTTGAAGGCCTCCTGGCGGAATTCCTCCGGCAAGGGCTCCAGCTTCTTGGCGAGCCAGAGCACGTATTCATAGCGACGCTTGGGATCGGAGCTGGCCTTAAGCCGCTCGACCATGCGATCCAAAGCCGGACTACCAGTGGCCATCAGCCGCGCCGGCGGCGACGATCCAGGCCGATCACCACGCCAGCCACCCCGCAGAGCCCGCCCAGGGCCAGCACACCCGGGTGGAGCAGGGTCGCTAGGGAATCGCCCAGACCCGGCAGCTCCCGCCCACTGAGGCGATCGAGCTGGGCCATGCCGGCCTGAACCGGCACGGTGAGGTAGTCGCGGTGGCCAGGGCCCCCATCCACCTGAACGTCCCAATCGCCACTGGCGCCCTTGGGCAGGGCAAAGCTGAGTTGGCCCTGGCCGTCGGTGCGACCGAGCTCAATCGCTGCGCCATCCGGTGCAATCAGGCGCACCTTGGCAGCCACCGTCGGTTGACCGCTGCCGAACTGGCTGCTGAGTAGCAGGCCGTTGCTGAGGCTGGCCAGCCGGGTGATGCTGCTTTCGATGGCGTGGGCCTCCACCCGGGAAGGATTTGCCAGAAGGGCTGCGCCGCCAACTAGGGCGGAGAGCACAGCGGCCCCGGCCTGCAGCCTGGAGACGCCAGCACGGCGGCAAACGCCAGGGAACGGGCCAGCAGCAGGCCGGGCTGCAGAGCGGGTCATGGCGAAGGCGCTATGGGCCATAGAACGCTACCGGCAGCTATGCCGGTTGGCGCCAGATCCCATCCGGAGACAACTCTGCTGAGGAGATCCACAAAGCGAAGTCTGACCCGGGAGCGGGCTTCTTTCAGGATGCGGACCAGCGGCTGTCGCTGCCCTTGCCGGCCTGCACCATATGCACCATCGAGCTCACCATCATCGAGAGGGCATCGTTGTCCTGGGGGCTGCCCTTGAGTTCGGCGTGGAGGACCCGCTCGGCCGCGCTGGCGGAACTACTGCTGGAACGGCGGCTGGCGGGGGAACGCAGCTGGTGGGGGGCCAGGGAATCCAAGGCAGCTCAACGGTCAACCCATGGATCCTGGCAAAGGACGGGACGAAGCGCTGGCCCCTGGGGAAATCGTTAATGAGACGTCAGGTGCTCTTGCCAGCGGTCCATCGAAAGCTCCCTGCAGCGGGCAGTCGATGAACCCCCGCCTCATCAAGCCAGCCATCAAAAGGCACATCCCAGGGGTCCCGGGGCAGCTGCTCCACCAGGCAGGCCGCCGGCAGCACCGCCAGGCTGGGCACGGCCCGCCAGGCCGGATCGGCGCGCAGGCGGTCGTACCACCCCCCACCGGAGCCGAGCCGGATGCCCTGGCGATCGAAGCCGAGGGCAGGGACTAACACCAGCCCCAGCGCCCCTGGGGCCAGGGCGGGCCCGCCGGGCGCAGGGATGCGGCAGAGGTCGGGCTCGAGCGGCTCGCCCGGCTGCCAGGCCCGGTACTCCAGCTGCCCCTCGCCGGGAACGCCAGCTACCGCCGGCAAAGCCAGCCGATGGGCCAGGGCGGTGTTAGGCCCCTCGCCCGCCAACTCCACCAGGCTGCGTAGGTCGATTTCCCCGGCCAAGGGCCAATAGAGGCCCAGCCTTTTGCCTGGTGGCAGCAGCCCCCGCAACTCGCGCCGGGCCACGGCAAGGATCGCGGCTTGGCAATGGCTGGACCGATCCAGCCGCAGGGGGCGCAGCCGCTGGCGCCACAGGGCCTTGGCGCTGGGGAAATCCTTGGCCTGCTCCTTGATCCCATCCATGCTCAGCGCTGGAACCAGCCGGTGAGGGCTACAGCCAGGGCATCGGCGGCGTCATCGGGACGCGGTGGCTCCTCAAGATTGAGCTCCCGCATCACCGCCGCCAGCACGTCGCCCTTATCGGCGTGGCCATGGCCGGCTATGGCCAGCTTGATCTGCATCGGCGGAAACTCCACCACCGGCACCTTGAAGCGGGCCAGGGTCATGATCAGCACGCCGCGGGCCTGAACCACAGAAATGGTGGTGCTGGAGCGATAGAAAAAAAACTTCTCCACCGCCGCCAGATCCGGTTGCCAGCGGCGCAGCAACTGGCGCAGGTCGGAGGCGATTTCCACCATCCGATCTCCCTCGGAGCGGCCCGGATCGGTGCGGATCATGCCGCAATCGAGCATGCGCTGCTGGCCCGCCTCGAAATCAATCACGCCGTAGCCCACCCGGGCCAGGCCGGGATCAATGCCGAGGATCCTCATCGAATCGGGCTCCGGCGGCGATTAGGCCGCAAGCGCCAGCTCAAACTCGCGCCGATCGGCGCTCAGGGCCCGATCAAACACCTTGCAGAACATTTTGACGACCCGATCGCCGGAGTCGATCTGCTCCAGCGGGTCCTTGCGCAGGCGGTGGCGCAGGCAGCAGGCCACCACCCGGGCGACATCGTCTTCACCCACCTCAGCGCGGCCCTCAAAGGCGGCCAGGGCCCGGGCCGCCCGGTTCGTCACAATGTCGCCGCGCAGGCCATCCACATCGAGCTCGCCGCAGATGGCCGAGATGCGCAGGCGTAGGTCGTCGTCGATGGCCACCTGGGGCAGAAGCTGCTGGGCCGCCACCACCCGGGCCTGGAGGGCGTCCTGGGTGGCCTGCACCGCGTCATTGAAGCGGTCGGGGTCCTGATCGAAACTGGTGCGCTGGTCCACCACCTGCACCCGTAATTCCGGATCGCGCACGGTGCGCACTTCCACGCTCATGCCAAAGCGATCGAGCAGCTGGGGGCGCAGCTCGCCTTCCTCTGGGTTGCCGGAGCCGATCAGCACAAACCGGGCCGGGTGACGCACCGACACCCCTTCGCGCTCCACCGTGTTCCAACCCGAGGCGGCCGAATCGAGCAGCACGTCCACCAGGTGGTCATCGAGCAGGTTCACCTCATCCACGTAGAGGAGGCCCCGGTTGGCCTTGGCCAGCAGGCCGGGCTCGAAGGCGCGCACGCCCTCGCTCAGGGCCTTTTCAATGTCGATCGTGCCGCAGAGGCGATCTTCGGTGGCGCCCAGGGGCAGGTCCACCATCGGCACCTGGCGCGGTTCCACCGGCAGGGTTTCGCCCGCTTCGGCCCGCTGGCGCACCTCGGCGCTCTGCAGGTCGGGATCGTCGGGGGAGCTGTTGTAGGGATCGCCTGCCACCACAGCGATCTCGGGCAGCAAATCGGCGAGCGCCCGGATCGTGGTGGATTTGCCCGTGCCCCGGTCGCCCATGATCATCACGCCGCCGATGCGCGGATCGATCACGTTGAGCAGCAGGGCGAGCTTCATCTCCTCCTGGCCAACAATGGCGGTGAAGGGGAAGACCCGGCGCTTGCGGGCTGGTGTCACGGTGGGCTGGCTAGCTGGTTTGGCGATTGTTTCACAGCTGGTTGGGCCGGGGGGCTGGCCGCTGGGTTCGCTGGCGGCGCCAGGGGCAGCAGGCTGAGCACCTGGGGTGGGGTGGCGTCGGCTGGATAGATCAGCCGTAACCGCAGCTGCCGTTGACCGCCCGGGGCCAGGGTCACCGTGCCGAGGCTGGGGCCCTCCTGCCCTGAGCGCAGCACCAGGTGGAAGCCCTCGCGGCCCAGGGGCTTGCCCTCGGGGCCATCAAGGCCGGCCACCTCCAGGCTGCCGCGGAACCAGATCGAACCGCCGGGCCCCTGGCGGAACTTCAGGCCTCCCAAGGGTTTGTCGCCCTTAAGGGGCGATTCCAGGGCGAGTTGCAGGCTCACGGGCCTGCCCGTGTCGTTGCGCAGGGGCAGGCGCAGGTCGTATTCGACGCCGTAGTTGCCATGGGCGGCCCAGGCCGTGCCGGGGTAAGAGGCCTTCAGCTCCGCCGTTTGCACCTGGCCGGTGCCATGGCTGCCGCGCACCAGGGAGCTGATCGGCCAGGAGATCGGCGCCCGGCTCACCGACAGAAAGGGCTTGCCCGGATCGGTGACCTGGCCCCGCCAGACGCTGCCGATCTGGACCCCACTAACGCGGGAATAGGCAAAGGGCCCCTGACTGCCCCGGGGCGAAGCCGTGTGCTCCTTAGGGCTGAGCGGGCCATTGAGCAGGGCCTGCCACACCTCAGGCGCCGGCGGCTGGTCGCCGCCGACGCTGGCCAGGGTGGCCAGGCTGATGGGGCCGCTGCTTTCGAGCCGCAGCTGCAGATTGATGCCATTGAGCAGGGGGCTGAGGCCCTTCACCGGAATCGGCAGCACCAGCAGGGGGGTGAGCTGGCCGGCCGGCAGGCTCCAGCGCTGGGGCAGCTGGGGGCTGGTCTGCTGGCTGAGCAGTTCGGTTGTGACCCGATCCCCCGGGCCGGCGTAGGTGCTGCCGTCCTGGGGCAGCAGGGGGGGCAGGGGCAAAAACGGGGCCGAGGCCTGGCCTGGGGACGTGGCCTGGGACAGGGAGGTGGCCCCGGAAACCAGCCGCAACTGCACCGGCGCCGCCTGGCGCGGCATCGCCACCACCGCCAGCCAGAGGGTGGACTCCAGGGTCTGGGCGGTGCCCGCGTAAACGTGGTGACTGAACAGGTCGAAGCGGCCGTTCAGGGGCAGGTTGAGGTGGGCCTCGGGGAAGGGCCGGCCCTTGCCCTCGAAGGTGGACAGCAGGATCCCAGGCTCGAGGATCAGTTCCGGGTTGTTGTCATTGACCATCAAAACCGGATCCAGCCCCCCAGGCAGGGGCGCCACCTGCTGGGGCCTCAACACCGTTGCGGCAGCGGCCGAACTAGCCGGAAGGGCCTGGGCCATTAGGGGCACCGGCGCAGCCTGGGCAAGGAGGAACGGAATCATGGGCGGCTCCCGACGCCGGCGCCAGCAGGGGGCCTGGACCCTGGATCCCTAGAAAGCGGGGGCTTGGCTTCAGCCGCCTTGGCGGCGGCGGCCGGCTCCTTGATCAGCACCCTGGACATCTCGGCGGCCATCGAGCGGATCAGTTCGGTGGAGCGGGGGTCATTGAACGGGCCCTTCACCATGAAGGCGGCCACGGCCCGCTGGCCGTTGGGCAGCTGGATCAGGGCCCCATCGGCGTAGGCGATGCCGATATCGCCAGTTTTGTTGAGCACGGTGATGCCCTTGGCCCGCAGCTCGCTGTCGGGGGGATAGGTGCTGCTGCCGGTGACGCCGCGCAGGACGCCAGCCGGGATCAGGGTGCGAGTCACGGTACGGCCCATCACCTCGCGGAACAGGTCCCGGGCCCGGGGGCTGAGCCGCTCGCCCGTTTCGACCAGGGCGATCGTGCGGGCTAGGTCGCGGCTGCTAGTGGTGTTGGTGCCACCCAGATCCGGCAGCCAGTTGTTGACCTTGGTGGCGGGGAGTCCGAGGCTGCGGAAGCGGGCATTGAGCTTGGCCTTGCCGCCCAGCCGTTTGATCAGCAGGTTGGTGGCGGTGTTGTCGCTGACCCGGATCATCTCGGCGGCCGCCTCATAGACGGGGAAGCGGGTGCCCAGGGGACTTCCACCCATCCAGCCCGCGCCCCCGCCGACCACCTCCTTGGTCATGGTGAGGGGTTCGTTCCAGCGCAGCAGGCCCTGGTCGAGGTCCTCCATGGAGGCCAGCAACACGGGCGTTTTGATCGAGCTGGCGGCGGGCATGGGGTCGGTGCTGCGCAGCTGGGCAAAGCGCCCGTCATCGAGCACCAGCACAAAACCGGAAGCCTTGAGGTCCTTGTCGACCGCTGCCAGCCGGGCCCAGGCCTGGCTCAGGCCGGTGAGCTCGAGACGGGGCTCGAAGCGCCCTAGGGGGAGGCCCTGGGGCAGGGGTTGCAGCGGGGACGCCGTGGCGGGCAGGGCCCGGGGGCCATTGATGGTGTCACTGGCCAGGCGTGGGGCCAGGAGCTTGAGGACCGTGCCGGCGATCACGCCGAGACCAATCCCCATCACTAGCAGCCGCAACACCAGCCTGAGGGGCTGGCCCCAGCCAGCGGATCCGGAGCGGTCAGGGCGACTGAAACTCACGAATCGCCTGGCAAACCTTTAGTTAGGCCGACCCTAAGGGGTCCCACGGGTGGTTGCCCAGCGCAGCTGTCTCACCATGCCGCGAATCAAGGCCACTTCGCCCTCGCGGATCTGGGCCCGCTGCAACAGGCCCCGCAGCTTGGCCATGCGGGCATGGGCGGTGTGGGGATGGAGAAAGCCCACCTCCAGCAACAGGTCTTGTCCATCGGCCAGGGTGGACTCCAGGACGCCCCTCAAGCTGGTGACCCCCACCCCGTCCGAGCCCCCAGGGGGCTCCTTGGCGGCTGGGATCCGGCGTAACTCATGCAGGCAGATCGCCACCGCATGGGAGAGATTCAAGGAGGCGTAGTCGGCACTGCTTTCGAGGCGCAGGATCTTGCCCGCCTGCAACAGTTCGTCGTTGCTCAGGCCCCGATCCTCCCGGCC
>JAEMQZ010000016.1:7731-26519 GCA_016463595.1 Synechococcales cyanobacterium SupBloom_Metag_052
ACGCCGGGGTCCGCTTCCGGCTCGATCAACCAACTCAAGGCCGAGCCGGGACCCTCCAGGGGCAGCTCTTCGCGCTCGAGCCGGCCGCTGGTGGCCACCACCCGGCGGCAGTCGGCGATCGCCGCGGCCAGGCTGGCAAAGGTGGCCGCCTGCTCCAGGTGCGCTTGGCCATGGACCGCCATGCGCCGGGCTTCCTCCCCCAGGGGATTGCAGCGGGGGGCCACTAGGCGCAACTGGGCAATGGCGAAATTGGCGCAGAGGCGGGCGACGCTGCCCACATTCAGGGGCCCGGCCGGCTCCACCAGCACCACCACGATCTCGGGAGCTGGCGACGCGGCCTCGGGACTGGCGCTCACGAAAGCGTGTGCAGGTAGGCCAGTAGGTCGGCCATGGCCTGGGGTTCGGGCTGGAAGCGGGGCATGGGCGGGGTTTGGCCGCTGACCACCTGCTGGATCAGCCGGCGGTCGTTCTTACGGGCCTTGACGCCATGGAGGTTGGGCCCCACTAGACCCTGGCCGCTGATGCCATGGCAGCCGGCGCAATTAATCAAAAACAGCTGGCCGCCGTTGTCGGCCGAGCCGGCCAGTTGCAGGGTGCTGCGGCTGTAGGGGTCGCTGCGGGCCGCCGGTAGGGCCACCAGCAGGAGGATTAGGACCGTGGCCGCTGCGGCGAGCAACACCATCGCCGTCACCAGGCTGCGCTGGCGGGGGCCCCCAAGGGCAGGACTGACTTGACTTAGGGCTGGTGCTGGCGCAGGAGCTGGGGCGGAGGGCGGGGCGATCACGGTTCTTGCCAGGCTGTAAAGCGGAAGCCGGGGCCATGGGAGGATTCTGCAACTCCAGTCGACCCCCAAACCATGATCGAACCCCTGCTCTGCGGCATCGTGCTTGGTTTGATCCCAGTGACCCTGGTGGGTCTATTTGTAGCGGCCTGGAACCAATACCGCCGTGGAAGCGCCTTCGGCGGCTGAAGCCAGGGCCAGCTTTTTGCTAGAGCCACTTTTTGCTACAGCCTCTGTTTTGCTAGAGCCACTGTTTTGCTAGGGAGCCTCGGTTCAGGCAGTCCCTAGGCGCAGTTGGAGCAGGGTGCTGCTGCCGTAGCGCCGCTGGTCCTTCAACTCCCAGCCCACCGGGACCAGGGGAATGGCCAGGCTGGAGCATTCCCAGAGCATCAGCCCTTCGGGCTTGAGCCAGCCGCCGCCGGCAACCGCTGCGGCCACGGCTCCATAGAGGCCGGCCGCGTAGGGCGGGTCGGCGTAGATCAGGTCGAAGCCGCTGGAGTGGGGAGGCATGGATCCGCTGGCCAGCCAGGCAAGCACCTCCCGTTGCACGACCAGCCGCTCCAGCCCAGGAGCCAAACCCTGGGCCACGGCCTCCAGGTTGCGGCGGGCCGTGGCCACCATGCGCCGGTCCTGATCCACGGCCACCACCTGGGCGGCCCCCCGTTGCAGGGCCTCGCAGGCCATCACGCCACTACCGCAGAACAAATCCAGCCAGGCACTGCCGGCTAGTCGTCCCGCCAAAATATTCATCACCGCCAGGCGCAACCGGGCCGGCGTCGGTCGGGCCACCTGACCGGCAGGACTATCAAGCTTGCGCCCGCCGCTGAGCCGCAGGCTCATGGCCGGCTAGCCACCCAGGCGAGCCAGCGCTGCAGTAGGTGCTGACCGGCCAAGCCCGATTTCTCGGGGTGAAACTGGCAGGCGCCGATGGCGCCCTGCCAGACGGCGGCGGTGATGGGGGTGCCGGCGAAGGCCACCTGGGCGGTGACGCAGCGGGGGGCGCTGGGCACCGCGGCGTAGGAATGGACGAAGTACATCCAGGCATCGGCTGCATCTGGAACGCCATTGGGGACCGCTGCGGGCCACAGGGGGCTGGGCTCCCCAGCCAGGAGCGGCGCCCAACCCATGTGGGGCACCAGGTGGCCAGGGCTGCTGGGCAGGGCGGTGACCCGGCCCTGGAGCAGCCCCAGCCCAGGGGCCTGGCCTTCATCACTGGCCTCAAACAACAATTGCAAGCCCAGGCAGATGCCCAGTAGGGGCCGGCCCGCAGCGCACCACTGCACCATCGGCGCCACCAAGCCGGAGCCATGCAGCCGCTCCATGGCCGGATCGAAGGAGCCCACTCCCGGCAACACCAGGGCATCGCAACGGTCGATGGCGGCCTGGTCAGCCACGGCCAGCACCGTCGCCCCGAGCCGTTCAAAGGCCCGCTGCACCGAGTGCAGGTTGCCCATGCCGTAGTCGATCAGGCCGATGGCGTGCGTCAAGGGAGGCTGACTATCAGATAGGGAGAGGGCCTGGAGCCGGACCAGGTGCGCCAGTCACCAGCAGGAACCAATCCAAACAAGGAATTGAAGGGGGCCTATGCCACCTGGCTGGATCAGAAGGTCTTACCAGAGGAAAGTTTAATCTGATCCCAGCAGCAGGGCCTATACCATCACTACCAAAGCGCCTCAAACATCCAAACTTTGGCTGCGGATCACCCCTGCTGATACCCGGGTTCCCGAGCTAATCCTCCGCAGGGGAAGGGCTCCTCAGAGATACTTGCTGATCGTGGAGGAGAGGGTCGTTTTGGGCACCGCGCCAACCACCGTATCCACCTTTTGGCCGTCCTTAAACACCATCAAGGTGGGGATACTGCGAATACCGAACTGACTGGCCACATTGGGGTTTTCATCAGTATTGAGCTTGAAAACCTTGATCTTGCCGTCAAATTCCTTGGCGATCTCATCCACGATCGGCGCGACCATGCGGCAGGGGCCGCACCAAGGGGCCCAGAAGTCGACCAGCACTGGCACATCGCTCTTGAGCACGTCCTGCTCAAAGGAGGCGTCGCTGACGGGTGTAGCGCTGGACATTCTAGAGGGAGCCACGATTTTCAGGAATCTAGCAAGCCACTTGGGCCTGGCCACAAGCCCCTGGGAAGTCGTTACGGCTGCGGCCTGGGCAAGCCCTGGCAAAGACAAAAAGCCCGGACGCGCCGGGCCGGGGGGTGTGAGGAGTGTGCGAGCCGAAGCCCCCACAACTTGAGACTAACGCCCCCCTTGGCGGCCGCTGCGCTGCGCGAACCGCCAGAGGCAGTTATTTACCCATGCCGAGCTGCTGGGCCTTTTGATACACCTTGCCTTCGGTGAGCAGGGAGGGAGCAACCACCACTTCCACCTGTTGCATCTCCTTGAGGGTGCGGGCTCCCAGGGTGCCCATGGAGGTGCGGATGCAGCCCAGCAGGTTCTGGGTGCCGTCATCGAGGTTGGCGGGGCCCCGCAGGATTTTCTCCAGGCTGCCGGTGGTGCCCACCTTGATGCGGGTGCCGCGGGGCAGCACCGGACTAGGGGTCGCCATGCCCCAATGGAAGCCGCGGCCTGGGGCTTCCGCCGCCCGGGCGATGGGTGAGCCGATCATCACGGCATCGGCGCCGCAGGCCAGGCATTTGCAAATGTCGCCGCCGGTGACGATGCCGCCATCGGCCACGATCGGCACGTAGCGGCCGCTTTCCTTGAAATAGTCGTCGCGGGCGGCGGCGCAATCGGCCACGGAGGTGGCCTGGGGGATGCCGACCCCGAGCACGCCCCGGGACGTACAAGCGGCCCCCGGTCCGATGCCCACCATCACGCCGGCCGCTCCGGCCCGCATCAGCTCCAGGGCCACCTCGTAGGTGACCGTGTTGCCAATCACCACGGGCACGCCCATGTCGCGGCAGAGGGCGGCCAGGTCAAGCGTTTGGCGACCGGCCGGTCCCACATGCTCGGTCGAAACGACCGTGGCCTGCACAAAGAACAGGTCGGCGCCGGCTTCGGCGATCGCCTTGCCGAAGCGCAGGGCCGCCACCGGGGTGGCACTCACGGCGGCGATGGCGCCCTGGGCCTTAATTGCAGCGATGCGGCTGCGAATTAGGTCTTCACGCACGGGGACGCTGTAGAGCTCCTGCATCAGGGGCACGAACTCCTCCTTGCCCACCGCCGCGATCCGATCCAGCACCGGATTGGGATCGTCGTAGCGGCACTGGACCCCTTCGATGTTCAACACCCCCAGGGCTCCGAGCCGGGAGAGTTCCACCGCCATGGCCACATCAACGACACCATCCATGGCGCTGGCGATGATCGGGATCTCGCGGTTGATGCCGCCCAGGCTCCAGCTGCTGTCAGTCACGTCGGGGTCGACGGTGCGGCCACCAGGCACCAGGGCAATTTCATCAATGCCATAGGCACGACGAACGATGCGGGAACGGCCGAGCTGAATGTCCACCGGAAGGCTGATGCAGTCGGGCCAAGCTATCAACCGGGCTTCGCTGCCCGGCTCCAAGGGCCAGGCTAATCGGGCCCAGCCGACCTGGCTCAGGCCTTGCCCTGGAAGGCTTTCCAGCGCTGTTGCAGGCCCTCGATCAGGGCCCGACGCTCCTGGCTGCGCACCAGCTTGACCAGGGCAAAGCGGACCAAGCCGATCAGTCCCACCAGTTCCAGCAGGCCGGGGGCTAGGGGGAAGCTATCGATCACGGCGAGCAGGGCGCCATAGATCTGAAGCACCACCAGCACGGCGATCAGCCCGGCCACCAGGGTGAAGGGCGTGCGGGCGGCTTGCAGCTGTGCCTGCAGCTGGCCTGTCGCCAGCCAGGCCTGCAGCTTGCTGAGCAACAGGGCCCATTCACCGCCCTCAGCCGTGGGGCTGGCGCCGGCGCTGCCCCCCCGGGCCGGGAGGTCAATGGTGGTAGCCACCGTGGGCACTGTGGGCACTGTGGCCACCGGTGGCGGGGTGAGTGGCCCAACCTCTGGCTCTGGCAAGGGCGCCGGTTCAGGCGCCGCTGCCGCAGGCTCGCTAGCAAGCTCTGCGGCCCCATCGGCTTCGTCAAGCTGGGCGGCTGGCACGGCCTGCGCCACGTCGAGGGTCCATTCCGGGCTGGGTTCGGCCGGCTTGGCTTCGGGCTCTGACGGGTCTAGGGAGGCCAGGTCAGGGGCCTCGCCCTCGGCCAGGGGCGACTCCAGGGACGCGCTCGTTGGGCCTGGCTGCTGATCGTCGTCGGTCGGCAGGGCGGACGCGTCGGCCATGGATCCGGAGCAAAACGGAGGCAGCAGGGACTTTACGGCTGTTTTCCCAGGAGCTACCGGCCTGATTCCGCTTTCTTGATGGTCCCCTGGCTGGGTGTGGGCTTACAGGCCGGCGCCTAGGCCTCCAGGGGCACCAGGGCCGGGCGGTTGGGGAGGGGCACCAGGGGCAGGCGCAGGGGGAAGCGGCCCTCCTGCAGCTGGCTGACCAGCTCCTCGGCGATCGAGGCCGCCAGCCGGGGGCTGTGGGCCGGTGCGCAGGCCACCCCATGGCCATCCACCACTATCTGACCGGCCAGCAGCTGGCTGTAGGGCACGGCCCCGAAGCTGGGACGGATGCGGCGCGGGATTGAAAAATCCAGCACCGGGGCCTCCAGGGCCTGATCCAGCGCAGCAGCCTGGCGGGCCACGGCCAGGTTGATCAGGGGAATCGGCGCCGCGATCGCCACCAGGAGGGCACTGCCGTGGCCCTCAAAGAAGCAGGCCCGCAGCCACTCGGACCTGAGGCCGTGCAACTCCACCGTCAGGGCGGCGACGGCCCCGGGGCTGCGGGCGTGGCCACTGGCCAGGCGGCGCGGCTGGGGCTGGTGGCCGCTACCCGGGCCGCTAACCCAGCCCAGGGCGCCCGCCACCAGCACGGGGGAGCCTGGGCCCAGCAGGGCTAGCCCCGGCATGGCCAGGCCGATGCTGGCCGCCCCGGAGCAGCTGAATAAGGCCGTGCCGTAGGGACCGAGCAGGGGGCCATAGGGGCTGGGGGTGAGGCCCTCGGCGCTGCTGACCGCCACCAGGCCGTTTTCGACGATGCCCCGGTGCAGCAGCAACCGGCCACTGCCGATGCGATCGAGGTCTAGCCGGCTATCCAGCTCCCGGCGCGGGTGCAGGGCGGTGGCATCGCCCCTGGCGCTCAGATCCAGCTCCTGACCGGCCAGCAGGGCCGTAAGCACCTGGGCGCCGCCGCGACGGAGCGGTTCCACCAGACCGCCGCCGATCGGCAGCACCAGGTCGGTGCTGCCGTGGCCACCCCAGCCGCCAACCCCATCGAGCTGGAAGCGGCGAATGCGGATCGGCGGATCACTGGGGCCCAAGTTCAGCACCAGGCTGGCCTGGTCGGTGAACTCGGCATTGCTGGCCACCACCACGTCGGTGGCGGCGTAGGCCGCCTCCAAACCTGCGGCAGCCACCTGTTGGCGGAAGGCCAAGGCGGTGCTGACGCGTAACTGGCCGCGGCCCTGGCGGTCCCGCAGGTCTGCCTCGCTACGGGGCTGGAGAGCCATGGGCGCAAGAGTCGATAAAGTAGGGCTAATAGAGGTGGTCATTAATGGCGGATCCAACCGGTCCCGGCGAATCCGACGGGCGGATCATCCAGACCGACCTGCGCATCGAAATGTCGCGCTCCTACTTGGAGTATGCGATGAGCGTGATCGTGGGCCGGGCCCTGCCCGATGCCCGCGATGGCCTCAAACCGGTGCATCGCCGCATCCTGTATGCGATGTACGAGCTGGGCCTGACCAGCGATCGGCCCTACCGAAAATGCGCCAGGGTCGTTGGTGAAGTGCTGGGCAAGTACCACCCCCACGGCGACACGGCGGTGTACGACGCCCTGGTGCGCATGGCCCAGGACTTCTCGATGCGCATGCCGCTGATCGATGGTCACGGCAACTTCGGCTCGGTCGACAACGACCCCCCGGCGGCGATGCGGTACACCGAATCGCGCCTGCAGGCCCTCACCACCGACAGCCTGCTGGAGGACATCGAGGCCGAAACCGTCGATTTCATCGACAACTTCGATGGTTCCCAGCAGGAGCCCACCGTGATGCCGGCGCGGGTGCCCCACCTGCTGCTGAATGGCTCCTCGGGCATCGCCGTGGGGATGGCCACCAACATCCCGCCCCACAACCTCACCGAACTGATCGATGGCCTGTTGGCCCTGATCGCCAATCCGGAGCTGGAAGAGCGCCAGCTGCTGGCGATCATCCCCGGCCCCGACTTCCCCACTGGCGGCCAAATCCTGGGTCGGCGCGGCATCCGCGAGGCCTACACCACCGGCCGGGGCTCGGTGACGATGCGCGGCGTGGCGTCGATTGAAACCGTGGAGGGCAAGGGGCGCCCTGATCGTGATGCCGTCATCATCACCGAACTGCCCTACCAGACCAACAAGGCGGCCCTAATCGAGCGCATCGCCGAACTGGTCAACGACAAGAAACTCGAAGGCATTGCCGACATTCGCGACGAAAGCGACCGCGATGGCATGCGCATCGTGATCGAACTGCGCCGCGATGCCTATCCCCAGGTTGTGCTCAACAACCTGTTTAAACTCACCCCCCTACAGAATAATTTCAGCGCCTACATGCTGGCGCTGGTCAACGGGGAGCCGATCCTGCTCACCCTGCGCAAGATGCTCGAGGTGTTCCTCGACTTCCGCATCGAAACGATCGAGCGGCGCACCCGTTACCTGCTGCGCAAGGCCGAAGAGCGCGACCACCTGCTCCTGGGCCTGTTGCGCGCCCTCGAACAGCTTGATCCGATCATTGCCCTGATCCGGGCTGCCGCCGACGCCGCCACGGCCCGCATACAACTGCAGGAGCGCCATGGCCTCAGCGAAGTGCAGGCCGACGCCATCCTGCAGATGCAACTGCGCCGGCTCACGGCCCTCGAGGCCGACAAGATCCGGCTGGAGCATGAGGATCTTGTCACCAAGATTGCCGATTACAAAGATATTTTGGGCCGGCGCGAACGGGTACTGGGCATCATTCAGGACGAGCTTCACGCCCTGCGCACCCGTTACGACTCGCCGCGCCGCACCGAGATCCTCGACCTAGAAGGTGGCCTCGAAGACATCGACCTGATCGCCAATGAACGCTCGGTGGTGTTGCTCACCGAAACCGGCTATCTCAAGCGCATGCCGGTGAGCGAATTTGAGGCCACCAGCCGCGGCACCCGCGGCAAGGCGGGCACCAAGAGCCAGGGCGAAGAGGGCGTCAAGCTATTCATCAGCTGCAACGACCACGACTCCCTGTTGCTATTCAGCGACCGCGGCGTGGTCTATTCCGTGCCGGCCTACCGGGTGCCGATCTGCAGCCGCGCCGCCAAGGGCACGCCGATCGTGCAGCTACTGCCGATTCCCCGCGAAGAACTGATCACCTCCCTGCTGGCGGTGGGCGGCTTTGAGGAACATGAACAACTGGTGATGCTCACCAGCGGCGGTTATATCAAGCGCACCCGCCTATCCGCCTTCGCGAACATTCGCTCCAATGGCCTGATTGCCATCGCCCTGGAAGATGGCGATGCCCTCTGCTGGGTGCGCCAGGCCCTCCCCGGCGACAGCGTGTTGATCGGCTCGACCAAGGGCATGACCATCCACTTCCGCCTCAGCGATGAGGAGCTGCGGCCCCTGGGCCGCACCGCCCGCGGCGTGCGGGCCATGAACCTGCGGCCCGGCGATTCGCTGGTGAGCATGGATGTGTTGCCGGCCGAACTCGCCGACCTGGTGGCCAGCTCCGCCGAAGGCGAACTTGATGGTGAAGCGGATCTCGACGCCGAAGGGCTCGAGGAGACCGCCGCCAGTGAGGGGCCCTGGGTGTTGGTGGCCTCCGCCAGCGGCCTGGGCAAGCGGGTTCCCGTTAGCCAGTTCCGCCTGCAGCGCCGCGCCGGCATGGGCCTGCGGGCGATCAAGTTCCGCCGCGATGGCGATGCCCTAGTGGGCCTCAAGGTGCTGGGCGCCGGCGAAGAACTGCTCCTGGTCAGCGAGCGCGGCGTGATCGTGCGCATGAGTGCCGATGCCATTCCCCAGCAGTCCCGCGCCGCCACCGGCGTGCGGCTGCAGAAGCTCGACAGCGGCGATCGCCTCGCCGAAGTGGTGTTGGTACCCCCGTCGGCTGACGAGGAGGACCCCCTGATCGGGCCCGACCAGGACGCCGCCGCTGCCCCTGGGGATGCCAGCGAAGCGGGAGATGGCCCCGAAGCCAGCGACGCGACCGATTGAAGCTAAGGGGCGCTCAGGGGCTGGCCGTCGCCCCTGAGCAGGAGCTGCCCTGGCCGGCGGTGCAGCCAAAGCAGTGGTTGCCCCAGCCGATGGTCCGCCGCTCCAGCTGCTCCCGGGTCACGGTGGCAATCGTGGGGGGAGCCTGCTCAAGGGCCCCATCCACCGGAGCTCCGAGCCCCAGCTCCAGCATCTGGTTGAAGTCGCAGTCGTAAAGGCTTCCGTCCGGGGCCACCGAGAGGGTGTCGCGGCACATCAGGCCGCAGAGGGCGCTGGGATTGAAGGATTTGGCGAGCTGGTCCAGGTAGGGGGCCACCTGACCCTGGTCGTCTAGTTGCTGCAGGAAGCGGGCAATCGGCATGTTGTTGAGGCCGATCAGGCGATCAAACACCACGCCCTGCTCGCCCAAACGCCGGCGCCAGGCCGCCGTGTCACAGGCAGTGAGCTGCTGCAGGGCCGTGCCCGCCGGGTTGCTCATCAAGGTGAGCAGCCGATCGGGATCGTTCTGGCCGTAGCCAAGCAGGTTGAGCCGGCGTAACGCTTCGAGGGAGGCGTCCCAGGTGCCCTCGCCCCGCTGGGCGTCGGTGCCGCTGGCCTCGGGGGCCGGCAGGCTGGCGACGATCTCCACCTGCTGGTCCGCCAGGAAGGCGGCCAGGTCGGCCAGGGCCGGCAGCAGCAACACGGTCAGGTTGCTGCGGTCGATCACGTGGCAGCCCTGCCGGCGGGCCGCCAGCACCAGCCGCCGGAAGGCGCCGTGCAGTTCCGGGGCGCCGCCGGTGAGGTCCACCACCTGGGGCCGCAGCCGCCCGATCGCCTCCAGGCACTGCTGCACCACCAGCTCGGCCATCTGGCTGGCCCCCTGGTCGGGTCCGGCATCCACATGGCAGTGGCTGCATTGCATGTTGCAGAGGCGCCCCAGGTTGAGTTGCAACACCCGCAGGGCCGAGCGACGGGGCTCAGCTAGCTGCCGCTGGGCCAGGGTGGCGCCGAAGCCCCCCTCCGGTCCCAGGGCCGCTTGCAACAATTGGCGTTGCTGCTGGGGCGGCAGGGCTGGGGGCCGCAGCTGGGCGCGGGCGAAGGGGGTCGAGACGGAAATGGCCATCGGCGAACGGAGGCAGCGTGAGGGGCGCCAAGCCAGCTAGAAAATGCTTTCTAGCTAGGGAGCGTCCCTAGGCGATGCCGGTCCAACTGGCCCAGTCGGCGGCATTAACGAGGGGGAAGAGGCCGTCCTCCGCCTGGACCGCGGCTAGCCAATCGGGCGGCGGGTCCGTGCCGGCATCGATCGCCGCCATCAGGCGCCAGTAGCGCTCCAGGTGGCGATGGATCCGCTCCCGGGCCAGGTCGGTGGTGGTACCGGCCCGCAGGATGAAGCTCCAGTCGGAGCTTTGGGCGAGCAGCAACTCCCGGGCCGCCTGGTTGAGCAGGTCCCGGGCCCGGGTGCTGCCCACCCCGCGGTTGACCTGCTCGACCATGACCGTGGAGGCCCGGTGCCACTCCGGCACCACCCAGGCATTGCTGTCGTTAAGCCAGTAGTTGTGGTAGCCGCCCTGGCCCCAGCTGGAAGGCGACGGTTGGCAAACCTGCAGGGCATCGCCGCGGCTGAGGGTCTCGCGCAGGGTCACCAGGCTGACGCCGCTACCGGCCGCCTGGCGGAACAGGGCCTGCAGGAACTGGGGGCCTTCGTACCACCAGTGGCCAAACAATTCGGCATCAAAGGGGGCCACCAGCAGGGGGCGCCGGGCCATCGCCCCGGCCAGCCCCACCAGCTGGGCGGCCCGGCCGGCCAGGTAATCGCCGGCGTGCTCGGCCGTGAGGGCGCGGGCGGCGGCGGGGTCATAGGGCTGCTTGCCATCGAGGGGGCAAGCGCGGCCGCTGACCCGATGCAGCTTCAGGCCCAGGGGCCGGGGGCAGCCGATACCGGCAGCCGCCAGGTCGCTGGGGTCCAGGTCCCAGCCCAGGTCGCGGTGGAATTCCCGGTAGGCCGCCTGGCCCGGATAGCCATCGCGGGCACTCCAAACCGGCAGGGTGGCCTCACTATCGCGGCCGAAGAAGGCCATGCCGGCGGGTGAGCAGATCGGGGCATACACCCCGTAGCGGGGCCGGGGCAGACCATGGAGCAGGCCATGGCCATCGAGCACGGCGTAGCGCAGGCCGCAGGCCACAAGCAGCTGGTCGAGGCCTTCGTAGTAGGCACATTCCGGCAGCCAGATCCCCTGGGGGCGCACCCCCAGCAGCCGCTCGTGTTCGCGCACCGCCGTGATCAGCTGGGCGCGCACCGCCTCGGGCCGGTCGCGCAGCAGGGGCAAATAGCCGTGGGTGGCGGCGCAGGTGAGGAGATCCAGCACCCCCTGCTCCTGCAGGCGCCGGAAGCGGGCCACCAGGTTGGCGCCGCAGGCCCGCCAGCTCGCCTGGGTCTGGGCCAGCTGGCGGGCTAAACCGGCTCTGGCTAGGCCATAGGCGGCCGGGGCCCGATCGAGCAGCTGCAGCCTCACCTCCAACCAGGGGCCGAAGCGCTCGGCCAGCAGGGGACTGCTCAATAACGAAAGCAGGGTGGGCGAAAGCCCCAGGCTCAGCCGGGGCCGCTGAAGGGGATCGGCCGCCGCCGCCTCCAGGGCGTCAAGCAGGGGCAAGTAAGACTCGAACAGGGCCTCGAAGTACCAGTCCTCCTCCAGGGAGCCGGGCTCGCTGGAGTGCACATAGGGAAGGTGGGCATGCAGCACCAGGGCCAGGTCCCCCCCGGCTGGTGCTCCCAGGGGACGATCGGCAGACGCAGGAGTGAAGCTGGCCTGGTCGCCGGCAGCCAAGACCCTTCCCCGCATTGGGTTCACTCTAGGCGCCTCTCTTAGGCTGGCCCAATCACACGAGGCGCCATGCAGCTGGCCTTGGCGGTCGACGGCCACAGCATGTTTTACAGCCAGCAAAAACTGGGCTGGTTCTTTGACCCGCGCCGGCTAATGGAGCTGGCCACCTCCCAGGCCGACCTGGAGGTGGGCAGCGCCTTTTGGTACCTGGGGCTCAAGGACAACACCGACCAGCGCCCCTTCCGCGATGCCCTCACCAGCCTGGGCTTCAGTGTGCGCACCAAGCCCCTGCGCGAATTCGGCCATGACCCGGAGCAGCGCCAGTACGCCCGGGCCAACCTGGAGGTGGAAATCGCCCTCGACCTCATGGCCGTTTCGGGCCGCACCGACGTGGTTTGGCTACTCAGTGGCAGCCGCGATCTGGAGCGCACGGTGGAGGTGCTGCGGGCCCGGGGCCTCAAAATCGTGCTGATCAACACCGAGGGCATGGTGCCGAGGGAGCTGCGCAACGCGGTGGACCGCTTCTGGGACCTGGCCAGCCTCCGGCCCCAGCTGGAGCGGTCCGAGGCCCTGCAGGCGCCGGTCTTCAGCCGCAACACCCCCTAGACTGGCTCCAACTCATACTCATTCCGCCTTTTCGTCCCATGGCCCGCGATCCCGGCCGGGTATTGATCTTCGATACCACCCTGCGCGACGGGGAGCAGTCCCCTGGCGCCAGCCTCAACCTCGAAGAGAAGCTGGCGATCGCCCAACAGCTGGCCCGCCTCAAGGTGGACATCATCGAAGCGGGCTTCCCCTTTGCCAGCCCCGGTGATTTCAACGCCGTGCAGCGCATTGCCGGCAGCGTGGGCACGGCCGATGGCCCGGTGATCTGCGGCCTGGCCCGGGCCGCCAAGGGCGACATCAAGGCCTGCGCCGAAGCCGTGGCCCCGGCCGAGCGGCGCCGCATCCACACCTTCATTGCCACCAGCGACATCCACCTCGAGCACAAACTGCGCAAAAGCCGCAGCGAGGTGTTGCAGATTGCCGGCGAGATGGTGGCCTATGCCCGCTCCTTCGTCGAGGACGTGGAGTTTTCCTGTGAAGATGCCGGCCGCTCCGATCCCGAATTCCTCTATCCGGTCATTGAGGCGGCGATCGCCGCCGGCGCCAGCACGATCAACATCCCCGACACGGTGGGTTACACCACCCCGGCCGAATTTGGCGCCCTGATCAAAGGCATCAATGAACATGTGCCCAACATCGATCAGGCCGTGCTCTCGGTCCATGGTCACAACGACCTGGGCCTGGCCGTGGCCAATTTCCTCGAGGCCGTCAAAACGGGTGCCCGCCAGCTCGAATGCACGATCAACGGCATCGGTGAACGGGCCGGCAATGCCTCACTCGAAGAATTGGTGATGGCGCTCTATGTGCGGCGCAGCTACTTCAACCCCTTCCTGGGGCGCCCCGCCGAGAGCAGCGAGCCGATCACGGCCATTCGCACCGAGGAGATCTACAAAACCTCCCGCCTGGTATCAAACCTCACCGGCATGGCGGTGCAGCCGAACAAGGCAATTGTGGGGGCCAATGCCTTCGCCCATGAATCGGGCATTCACCAAGATGGCGTGCTCAAAAACCGCCTCACCTACGAGATCATCGACGCCCGCACGATCGGCCTGGCCGATAACCGCATCTCCCTGGGTAAGCTCTCGGGCCGCAGCGCCTTCCGCGCCCGCCTCGAGGAGCTCGGCTACAACTTGGAGCGCCAGGATCTCGATGACGCCTTTGCCCGCTTCAAGGAGCTAGCTGACCGCAAACGCAAGATCAGCGACCGCGATCTTGAGGCGATTGTGAGCGAGCAGGTGCAGCAGCAGGCGGAAGCCCGCTTCAGCTTGAAGTTGGTCCAAGTGAGTACCGGCACCAACCTGCAGCCCACCGCCACGGTCACCCTGATCGACAGTGAGGGCGGCGAACGCACCCAGGCCGCGATCGGCACGGGACCGGTGGATGCGGTCTGCCAAGCCCTCAACCAGCTCGCCCAGGTTCCTAACGAGCTGGTGGAATTTTCGGTGAAATCGGTCACCGAAGGCATTGACGCCATGGGCGAGGTCACGATCCGGCTGCGCCGCGATGGCGTGCTCTATTCCGGCCATGCCGCCGACACCGACATTGTCGTGGCTGCCGGCCAAGCCTTTGTCAATGCCCTCAACCGGCTGGTGGCCGGCAGCCAACGGACACCGCTCCATCCCCAACTGGCGCCCCTGCCCCTAGCCGAGCTGCCGCAGCGATGAGCAAAGCGGCAGCGACATCCCGCCCGATTGCCACCCTGGCCAAGGGTTTGCAGCTAGCGCTGCTATTGGTGCTGGCCCTGGCGATGCTGCTGCCCCTGATCTGGCTGGTGAGCACCTCGCTCAAGGGGCCCGCCGAGGACATCTTTACCAGTCCCCCGAGCCTCCTGCCTAGCCAGCCCAGCCTGGAGGCCTACGGGCGCTTGTTCACGGATAACCCGATGCTGGGTTACATCCTCAACAGCACGATTGTTAGTGGCATCGCCGTAATCGCCAACCTGTTGTTTTGCTCCCTGGCGGCCTATCCCCTGGCCAGGATGCGCTTTGCCGGCCGGGGCATGGTGCTGGCCCTGGTGGTGGCCACGATCCTGATTCCGTTTCAGGTGGTGATGATTCCGCTCTATCTCTTAATGGTGCAACTGGGCCTGCGCAACACCTTGCTGGCCCTGATCCTGCCCCAGGCCGCCACGGCCTTTGGCATCTTCTTACTGCGCCAAAGTTTTGCCGGGGTGCCAGCCGAACTCGAGGAGGCGGCCCGCATTGATGGCTGCACGCCCGTGGGCGAATGGTGGAATGTGATGGTCCCGGCGGCCCGGGCCGACCTGATCACCCTGGCGATGTTTGTGTTCATCGGCACCTGGAGTGATTTCCTCTGGCCCCTGGTGATCCTCGATGACCCCAAGCTCTACACCCTGCCCCTGGGCTTACAACAGCTAGCCAGCAGTTTCTCGCTTGATTGGCGCCTGGTGGCGGCCGGATCGGTGGTGTCAATCCTGCCGGTGTTGGCGGTATTTATTGGCTTGCAGCGCTATATCCTGCCCAGCGCCTCTGGCGATGCCGTTAAGGGCTGAATCAGCTGCCTGTCGGCCACCGGCTGGTTGGTGAAGGGCAGGACGGGCAGGTAGCCGTCGGGGCCGAAGTCGGGCCCGCGCGAGGACTTCAGGGCAGGCGGCCATCGCCGGGGCGCGAGGGGATTGGTGATTTGGGGAGGGATTTGGCTGTTGATTTGATCGCAGGCTTGGCGCCAGGCTGGCCCAATGGGCCCCGACCGGGCGCCGGCAAGGGATCGTTAAAGGGCAAAAACTCGGGCGACTGGGAACTGGGACGCTGCAGTTGGCTTTGCAGCTGGCGGCGCAGCTCCTGCTGCTGCAGCTCGAGCTCCTGCACCTGGCCGGCGCTGGCTTCGAGGCCCTGCAGCCGCTGGGCCAAGGCGCGCAGTTGGGCCTCCAGGGCCTGGGCGCGTTCCAGGTCGCGACTGTTTTCTAGGTCCTGCACCCGCCCCTCGAGGGCCTGGTTGCGGTTGGCCTGCTGCTGCAGCTGGTGCAGCAGCACGAGGGCGAGCACGGCCACCAGGGCGGTGAGGCCGGCCCCGATCAGGCGCATCCAACGGGGCAGGGGTGGCTCGGCGCCCGGCGAGGCTGGGGGGACAGACATGGCAGAAGGGCGGGGCCTGATGGGACCCGTACCCCATCGAGGCCGGGGATCGCTGCTGATTCTGCAGGCAACAGCCCGGCGCGGCCCAGCCCGGGAGCCGGCGCAATGGCCCTGATTCGTGAGAGTTCAATCACTGGTGCTTGACCTGGAGCAGAAGAGCAGCCCCCCAAACTCGCCTTGGGGAGTGGACTTTGCTCGCCCCATTCCCATCCGGAATCCCATCCCCTTCGCCGGGGGGATCTGGGCAGCTGCAGGCCAGCCAAACTTGCTGCGATTGCAACAGGCCCGCGGAGCCTCCAGCACCAGCTCACTAATGCCCTGGCGGTGGAAGTGGCGGGGTCCCAGGCGGGCCATCCCTAGCCTGGGCCGCCTCGCTTAATCCGGCGATTGGGTCGCCCCTGTGATGGCTCCAGCGGGTCTTTTCATCCGTCTAGGCCTAGGCCCCGACCCCAGGGGAGCGCGACTGGATGGCACCCCAGCGTCCAGGCTGCTGGGGCCAGACAGGCCCAATCCACCATCAAAGCGCTAGGACAGGGCCCTGCAGATCCCACCGCCGAAAATCCTTTGACCCTCCCTGCGCTCGATGCCTTTCTGGCCTTTGCCCAAGCCGATGGGAGCCTGGCCGAACGGTTGCGCCAACCGCTGGAGCTTGAGGAACTACTGGCCCTCGGCCGCAGCCATGGCTTCGAGCTTGAAGCCGAGGATGTGCTGGCTGCCCAGCAGCGGGAGGAGGCCTCCCTCAGCGCCGCCGAGCTGCAACAGCGGGCCGGGACGGATGCCCGCAAACTGCGCAGTTTCATCCCAGGCTGAATGCAGCCCAAGGTCTGATTTTCTGTCCCTGGGGATGGGCTAGCACCAGGGCAAGGACGCCAGTATTTCTGGAGATCCCTTGGCAGAAGGGCGATCTGAGCAATGCTGATCATCGCCACCCTCCACTTGTTAGCCGGGGGACCCCGCCCGGTTGAGCCCCTTGGCTGGTGTTTAAACCCTGCCATGGAGTTCTCCTCTGACGGGATTTGCTTTGGGGTACTGGCACACCTCCGACGGTTCGCTACATTTGCTGCAGAGTTTTCTCTCCTCCATGCTCACCGGATCCGAACTCCTCTCCAAAGTCAAGGAGCTGGGCGATGTCAGCAAGTCCGATCTCGTCCGCTCCACTGGCTATGTGAGCACCAAAAAAGACGGCACCGAGCGACTGAATTTCACCGCCTTCTACGAGGCCCTGCTTGAGGCCAAGGGCGTCAGCCTGGGTGATGGTGTTGGCAAGGGCAAGGGCAAGGGTGGTCGCACCCTCAGCTATGTGGCCACTGTGCAGGGCAATGGCAACCTGCTGGTTGGCAAGGCCTATACCGCCCTGCTGGGTCTTGAGCCCGGCGACGAGTTCGAAATCAAGCTCGGCCGCAAGCAGATTCGTCTGCTTCCTGCTGGCGCCCCTGACGAAGAAGAGTGATTGACTGGGCTCCATGCCCTACCTGATTGGCGTTGACGGTTGCCGACTTGGTTGGCTTGCCGTCAGCGCTTTTTTAGTGCCCGATTCCCCAGGCAACCTTGGCCTGGGGGGTGGATCTCCTGGGCCTAGGCGGCTAGGCAAGGTGGAGGCCCGCATCGTGCCCGACCTGGAACCGTGGCTAGCCAGCCTGGAGGAATCGACTCCACCCTTGCAGCCGGAGCGAGGCCCAGACAGTGGCAGTTTGGCTCCCTGGCTCGTGGCCGTAGACATGCCGATTGGCCTCAGCGAAGCGGGGCCCAGGCGTTGCGACCAGGAGGCGCGGCGATTGTTGGGCCGTCCCCGCGGCAGCAGCGTTTTCCCGGCGCCGATCCGGCCGATGCTCCAAGCGCCGGACTATGGAGAGGCCTGCGCCATCGGTCGCGCCAGCGATGGTCGGGCCCTGAGCCGCCAGGCCTGGAACCTGCTGCCACGCATCCGCCAACTGGATGACCTGCTGCAACGCCGCATCCCCTGGCGGCAGCGGATTGGCGAAGCCCATCCAGAGGTGATCTTCCAACTCTGGGCCGGCCAGCCCCTGGGGGAGAACAAACGTCAGCTGGGGGGCCGGCGCCAGCGCAGCGAGCTGATTGAAGCCCGCTGGCCCGGGGTGGTGGCGGCCACCACCGCCCAGTTGCCCCGCGGCGGCTGGGCCGCCGACGACCTGCTCGATGCCCTGGCCTGCCTGCGGGCCGCCGAACGCCGGGCCACGGGCGTGGCCCTGGAGCTGGGCGGAGACCCCGATGGCACTGGCCTGGCCATGGCGATCACCTGCTGATCAGGCCAGCGCCGCGCCTGAGCCAGCCAGTCTCTGGAGCAGTGGCTCGCCCTGCTCGATGGGGAGCAGGGTGTTTTTCTAGTTCAGCCACCTGGTGGGCTGGCACTGAAGCCAGTTCGTTCGCCTGCCCCCTGGCCAGCCTGAGCACCTGAACTTGCGTACATTGCCGCTAGATCTGCGGCGGCTATGACCTTTTACGAGCTGGTCTGGCAGGGGGAGGGTTTCAGTGATGCCGCAGACCTGGAGGAGGCCACTGCGGCCTTTTTGGAGCTGAAACCGAAGGAGCTCAGCTGGCCTGAGGTCTGTTCCGATCCCACCAACGGCCCGACGATCCGCCGCTACCGCTCCTTCGACGCCTTCCTCGACAACGAGGACGCGATCGAAACGATCGTTGTGACGGCAGCGATGCTCGAGGCAGCCGAGGCTGGCCAATCGGCAGAAGAGCCGCCAAATTGAGCCGATGATTCCCGCCAACGCCGAACCCATTCCCCTCGCAGCCAACCCCTGGGGCCAGGAGGTGCTGGTGATGCACCCCCATCGCTTCAACGCTGCGATGGAAGCAGTTGTGGCGCTGCGGCAACAGAAAACGGTGGTGCTAAACCTCAGCTTGATGCCGGCGGACGAGGCCCAGAGGGCCGCCGATTTCGTCTCGGGTGGCGCCTTTGCCCTCGATGGCCAACAGGAACGGCTCGGCGAGCTGGTGTTCCTGTTGGCCCCCCATCACGTCGACCTAAGCCGCAGCTGAGGCCTGCCCGGAGCAGTCCTGGCCGAACCCCCTGTTCGCTAGCGAGCAAAAGGCCTGCAAATGAAAATTAATTGTAAAGAAGCCGCCGTTTGACCTGGGGTGCGCGGGTCAGGCCGGGGCAATGCGGCAGTAGGACTGAAGCTGGGAGGGACGATTCCAAAGGTGGACAACGGGTGGGATAGTCCCCGGGGCTAAGGCTCCGCGGGCCAGGCGGATCGGGTCTCGTGATCCCCTGGGGTTGATGGCTGGGCTGGGATC
>JAEMQZ010000016.1:26619-29880 GCA_016463595.1 Synechococcales cyanobacterium SupBloom_Metag_052
GATCGCTTCCCCACCACTGGCTGCACACCTAATTGTCCGATCGCTTCAGGGAAAAGACCACGGCATTGTTCCGCGGGCGGGCGCTCCCGCATCACCAGCACTTCCCCATGACTTCAGAGACTCCCTCCCTCACCATCGGTGAACTAGAGGCCAATTATTCGCTCTATTGCAAGGCCATGCGGCTGCTGATTATCGAAGGCCGCAGCCCCAAGAAAATCCAACGCACCGTTTGCTGGCAGCGCCTGGAAATCCTGCATAAATGCCTGCCTAATCGCTACAAATCACCCGACTACCTCTGCGCCCTGCTGAAGCGGGAAGTGGAGCAACTCAAGGAGCAGCAAGAAGCGGCCGCAACGGCGGCGACAGCGGCTGCTGCGGTATAGTGGCAGGGCGGTCCGGTAGCCGGCCAATGAAGGGGCATCATGACAACATTTTGGCGGCAAGGAGGAGATAGGGGGGGTAGATAATCTCCGCTTTACCACTTTTGGCTCGCCAACTTAGCTGGCCCTGATGCAGGCCGCAGGATCTATTTGGCCAGATTGGCGATGAAGCGATGGGCATCGCCGAAGCGCATCGCACGGAGGTAGAAAACCTCCGTGGCGTGGCTTTCCCATTCCGATTACCGGCCCTGCATCAGCAGCGGCCTCAGCTGCCTCAGCGCAGGCGACCAGGGCTTCCTCAACCTGTTCAGCCGGGTCGACCAGGCCCTGTTCCTAGCCAAGGGCAAGGGCCGCAACCAGATCGCTTCGATCCTGGCCACCTGAGTAGGGCGCAAGCAAAAAAGCTGATGGCACCCCAACCAACGTCGCTTAAGTAACGCAAACATCACTGGGTCAGGAATTGATTCACGCCCCCCATCAGGCTCCAGTCCAAGGGATTGGTTTTAAAACGACTGACTTGGGGAGCCTTGGCCATGGGTATGGGATGCAGCACCCAAAGACCTTTCCACGGCAGTTTTGCGGCGATGGGACCGAATTCCGCCCAGATGTGTCCAGATATGGCTGCTGGTGGGGCTGGAGTCACATCCGCTCACAGGTTCGGGGCCCCTGGGCCTGCCCAGGACCGCCGCAGAAGCGGCACTTCTGGGATGCTGAATGCAGCAGGCCATTCACCAGAGACATTGTTGAAGCAGGAGTTAGGCAAGGCCGGGGTGGTTGAAAGGGCCGCTGCCGTCGGCGCAAGCGGCCAACGGAAGGGGGCGCTCGGCCATGGCTAAGCCCTTCAAGGTGTGGGTGGTGGATGACGATCCCGACCTGCGCGAGATGCTCAGCACCTATCTGCAGGGCCACGGCTATGACGTGCGCTGCTTTGAATCGGCCGAACAGTTTTCCTCCCGCCTTGCGATTCAGCGGCCCGATCTGCTGGTGCTTGATCTGATGTTGCCGGGGGAAGATGGCCTCAGCTTGCTGCGGCGCCTGCGCGATGCCCGCGATGATCTGGCGATCGTGATGCTCACCGCCAAGGGTGATCCGGTCGATCGCATCATTGGCCTAGAGCAGGGAGCCGATGATTATCTGGCCAAACCATTTTTGCCGCGCGAACTCACCGCCCGGGTGGATTCGGTACTTAGGCGCCGCTCCCAGGCGCCGGTGGGGGCGCCGGTGGTGGGCGCCGAACCGGTGGTGTTTGGCCACTGCGTGCTCGATCTCGAAGCCCGCACCCTCAGTTGCAATGGCGAGCGCTTAACGATCACCAGCGGCGAATTCAGCCTGCTGGTGGCCTTTGTGCAAAACCCCTACCGGCCCCTCTCACGCCAACGGCTGATCGAAATCGCCCGGGGTCCGGCCAGCGATACGGACCTGCGCAGCATGGATGTGCAGGTGTCACGCCTGCGCAAATTGATCGAACCCGATTCCAGAAAGCCCCGCTATCTGCAAACGGTTTGGGGTTCGGGCTATGTGTTTGTGCCCGAAGGCAAGTTCCGCGATTGATGGGCCGCCTTTCCCTGCTGCGGTTGCCTTTGAGTCTGCCCTGGCCCCTAAATCTTGCGGCACCCAGGCGTCTGAACTTGCCCTTGGCTCTGCGGCTGCTGCTTACCTTTGCCGGGGCCTGGCTAGGTAGTTTGTTGTTACTGCGGGCAATCCTGGGAGCCAGCCTGGAGCAGGCCCAGATTCGCCAGGCCGTGGTGAGTTTGTCGCGCAACATCATTCTCAGCGAACTAGCCCTGGAGCGCTACCCGCCCGCGGCCGTCTCCCGGCTGGGGGGCCTCAGCCTGGTGGTGGCCCGCTCACCCCTGCCGGCCCTTCCCCAAGTGGACGGCCACCTGGCCAGCCAGGCGGCCAGCCTGCGTCAACGGCTCTGCAAACCCCTGGAGCGCTGCCCGGACGTGCTGGCGATCAGCCAGCCCCAGCGGGGGGTCTGGATCCGGCTGCAGTCGTCGCTGGAGCCGGTGTGGCTGTTCTATCCCCTGCCCCTGCCTGGCCTGATCAGCCGCGATCCCCTCACCCTCTCGATCTCCCTAATCGGCGCCGGCGTGGTGGCGGCCGCCCTATTTCTCACCTTTGAGCTGCAGCGACCAATGCGGCGGCTGGTCCAGGCGATGGCCGCCGTTGGCAGCGCCACGGGCGCCCTGGACGAAGCGGGCAGCCCAATCGAGGGCCAGCTGCAGATCGATGGCGCCCTGGAAGTGCGCCGGCTCACCGACCACTTCAACGCCATGCTCGGCCGGCTCCAGGCCAGCGATCGCGAGCGCCAAACCATGCTCGCCGGCATTGCCCACGACCTCAACAGCCCGATCACCCGCCTGCGTCTGCGCCTGGGGGACAGGGCGCCCCTGAGCCTCGATGGGGCGGCCCTGGCCAAGATGGCCTCCGACCTCGATGCCCTCGAGCGCATCACCCGCCAGTTCCTTTTGTTTGCCGGCTCCGGCTCGAAGGAACCGTTTGTGGAGGTGCCCCTCGATGCCCTGCTGGAGGAGCTCTCGGGCCGCTACGACGAAGGCCTGATTGAGCTGGAGCTGGAGCCCGTCACCGCGGCGGTTCAGCCGGTGGCCCTGGGCCGGGCCATCGCCAACCTGATCGACAACGCCATCGCCTACGGCCTGCCGCCGGTGCGGGTGCAATTGCTCTGCACCCCCCCCCATCACTTCATGATCCATGTGGTGGATGGCGGGGAAGGCATCCCCGAACACCTCTTCGCCAAGGCGGTTGAACCCTTCCAGCGCCTCGATCCTGCCCGGCGCGGCGAGGGCCATTGCGGCCTGGGGCTGGCGATTGCCCAACGCATCGCCCACCAGCACGGCGGCCGCCTGGAGCTCAGCCG
>JAEMQZ010000016.1:29980-32121 GCA_016463595.1 Synechococcales cyanobacterium SupBloom_Metag_052
GCCCGCCTTGGCCTGCTGCGGCCCTACCTGCGCCAGCAGCTGATCAGTGAGCTGGTCGATGGGGACCTGGAACCCTTCAGCAACGAGCAAACCCAGGGGGCCTTCCAGGCCTTCGCCCAGGAACGCCAGATCACCAGCCAGGAGGCCCTCGAGCGCTTCCGGATCGATCAGCTGCTCAGCCCCCAGGCCCTCGAAGCCCAGATCCTGCGGCCCCTGCGCCTGCTGCGCCATGGCCAACGCCATTTCCGCCCCAAGGCGGAGGCCCGCTTCCTCGAGCGCAAAACCGAGCTCGATCGGGTGGTGTACAGCCTGCTGCGGCTCAAGGACCAGGGCCTGGCCCGGGAGCTGTTCCTGCGCATCGACGAGGACGACGCCAGCTTTGCCGACCTGGCAGCGGCCTATGCCGAGGGCCCGGAGCAATCCACCCGCGGCATCGTCGGCCCGGTGGCCCTCACCCAGGCCCATCCGGCCCTGGCCGATCGCCTGCGCACGGCCAGCCCAGGCCAACTGCTAGAGCCCTTCCGCATTGAGGGCTGGTGGGTGGTGGTGCGGCTCGAACAGCTCACGCCGGCCACGTTCGACCAGGCCACGGCCAGCCAGATGACCCAGGAATTGCTGGACCAGTGGCTCAATGAGGAGGTAGAGCGCCGCCTGGTGCCGATCCGGGCCAGCCTGCCCGCCCCGGCCCCCTAGGGGCCCTGCCAGGAGCTGCCATCACCTTGAACAGCCGCCCCCTGATGGGCAATCGCCAGCATTGGCTTGGTGCTCACCACCAAACATCAGGGCGCTGCATACGGTTAAAGCAACCCGTCCCCAGGTGGCATGGCGCCCGAACGTTTCTTCCTGGAACTGGATCCACCCGCCGCCGTCAAGGCCAGCTGGCCCCATGTGGTGATCGTGGGCGGTGGCTTTGCGGGCCTCAAGGCCTGCCATGCCCTGGCCGGCCAACCGGTGCGCGTCACCCTGATCGATAAACGCAACTTCAACCTGTTCCAGCCCCTGCTCTATCAGGTGGCCTCAGGATTGGTGTCCGAGGGCGATGTGGCCTCGCCCCTGCGCCAGATGGTGGGCCAGGCCCCCAATATCCAGATCCTGCTCGGCGAGGTGGTGGATATTGATCCTGAGGCCCAGGAAGTGGTGTTCAACGACCACCGCTACGGCTACGACCACCTGATTCTGGCCAGTGGCTCGGGCAGCAGCTATTTCGGCCACGAAGACTGGCGCGAACTAGCACCGCCGATGAAAATTCTTGAGCACGCCGATGAGATTCGGCGGCGCATCTTGATGGCCTTAGAAGAGGCTGAGCAAAGCCAAGATCCGATCCGCCGCCGCTTCCTGCAAACGGCGGTGGTGGTGGGGGCCGGGCCGGCTGGTTGTGAACTGGCGGGCTCATTAATTGAGCTGATGCACCGGGCCGTGAGCCGCGATTTCAAACAGCTCCAGGCCGATGCCTGCCACGTGATCCTGGTGGATGCGGTGGAGCGGGTGCTGCCCACCATGGATCCGAAGTTATCGGCCACCGCGGCCAAGTACCTCAGCGCCAGTGGCGTGAAACTGCAACTGGGCTCGATGGTGGAAGCGATCGAGCCAGGGCGGGTGCGGCTGAAGCCAAGCGCCAGGCCCGATGGCCCCCGCTCCCTGGAGGCGGCCACGATCTGCTGGACCGCCGGCGTGCGCGCCTCCCGCCTAGGCCGGCTGCTGGCCGAACGCACCGGCTGCGGCGTCGATCGCGGCGGCCGGGTGGAGGTGGAGTCTGATTTCTCGATTGCGGGCTATCCCAGCATCCGCGTGGTGGGCGATCTCTGTGCCTACCGCCACACCGCCAATGGCCAGGCCCTACCCGGCATGGCCGGACCGGCGGTGCAGATGGGCGGCTGGGTGGCCCGCGACATCCTGGCGATCAGCGAGGGGCAGCGCATGGCGCCCTTCCGCTGGACCGATTTCGGCACCATGGCGGTGATCGGCCCCTTCTATGCGGTAGCCGACCTGCGCGGTCTGCACGTGAGCGGCCTGCTCGGCTGGATCCTCTGGGGCCTGGCCCACCTGGCCTTCATCCCCGACACCGAAAATCGCATCTCCCTGCTCACCAAATGGCTGTGGCAAATCGCCACCCGCCAGCGCACCGCCCTCCTGATCACCGG
>JAEMQZ010000146.1 GCA_016463595.1 Synechococcales cyanobacterium SupBloom_Metag_052
GGCAACCACATCGAGATGGGGCTGCATGTCTTCTTCTTCAACTACGCCAACCTCTTTGCCCTGCTGCGCAAGGTGGGCGCCCTCGACAACCTGCTGCCCAAGGACCACACCCACCTGTTCGTCAACACGGGCGGCGACCTGCGCGAGCTCGACTTCCGCTTCCCGATCGGTGCCCCCTTCAATGGCCTCAAGGCCTTCTTCACCACCCCCCAGCTCGACTGGATTGACAAGCTGCGCAATGCCCTAGCCCTGGGCACCAGCCCGATCGTGCGCGGCCTGGTCGATTACGAGGGCGCCATGGCGGTGATCCGCGACCTCGATCGCATCAGCTTCAAAGCTTGGTTTACTGGCCACGGCGGTAGCGAGCGCAGCCTCGAGCGCCTGTGGGATCCGATCTCCTACGCCCTCGGCTTCATCGATTGCGAGGCGATCTCAGCCCGCTGCATGCTGACCATCTTCCTGATGTTCGCCACCAAGACCGAGGCCTCCAAGCTCAACCTGCTCAAGGGCTCGCCGCACCGCTGGCTCACCGGTCCGATCCTCGACTACATCACCGCCCGCGGCGCCCGCCTGCACCTGCGCCACCGGGTGGGCGAGGTCCATTTCGAGGACAGCTCCCCAGGATCTGGCCCCACCCGCGTCACCGGGTTGACCCTGTCCACGCCTGAGGGGCCCCTGCAGGTGGAGGCGGACACCTACCTGGCCGCCCTCGATGTGCCCGGCATCCAACGCCTGCTGCCCGAGGCCTGGCGCCGTTACCCCCAGTTCGACAACATTTACAAGCTGGACGCCGTGCCGGTGGCCACGGTGCAGCTGCGCTACGACGGCTGGGTCACCGAGTTGGGCCAGGACGCCGCCGCCGATCAGCGCCGCCACGACGTCGCCAGCCCCGCCGGCCTCGACAACCTGCTCTACACGGCGGACGCCCAGTTCAGCTGCTTCGCCGACCTGGCCCTGGCCAGCCCCGTGGATTACCGCAAGGATGGGCTTGGTTCGTTGTTGCAATGCGTGCTCACCCCCGGCGATCCCTGGATCCCCAAAAAAACAGAGGAGATCGTGGCGGCCACCGATGCCCAAGTGCGCGCCCTCTTCCCCTCGGCCCAGGGCCTCACCTTGGTGTGGAGCAACGTGGTGAAACTGGCCCAGTCGCTCTACCGCGAGGCCCCCGGCATGGAGCCCTACCGGCCCGACCAGTCCACGCCCGTGGCCAATTTCTTCCTCGCCGGCAGCTACACCCGTCAGGACTACATCGATTCGATGGAAGGGGCCACCATGAGTGGTCACCTGGCGGCGGCGGCGATCCTGGGTCAGCCGGCCAAGCTCGCTAGCCTGGCCTCCCTGGTGGGGCCGGCCGCAGGCCGAACCACCACCGTTGGGGTGAGCTGAGATGGGCCGTTGGTTAGAGCACAGCGTCACCACCGAGATCCAGGCGCCGGTGCAGCGGGTGTGGACGGTATGGAGCGACCTGGAGGCCATGCCCCAGTGGATGCGCTGGATTGAGGCGGTGGAGACCCTCGACGATCCCGATCTCACCGACTGGACCCTGGCGGCCCAGGGCTTTCGCTTCCACTGGAAGGCCCGCATTACCCAGCGGGTCGAGGCCCAGCAATTGCATTGGGAATCGGTGGGGGGCTTGCCCACCAAAGGGGCCGTTCGCTTTTATCCGGGCGCAGCCAATCACACAGCTGTGAAGCTCTCGGTGAGCTATGAGTTGCCGGGAATATTGGCGCCACTGATGGAACCCACCATCCTCGGAAGAATTGTCAATAAGGAATTGCAGGCCAATCTCGATCGCTTCGGCGACCTGGTGGAAAGCGGCTATGGCGAGGCCTGATCCGGAGGCGGAGCGATTGGTTGTTCGTCTGCCGTTGGGCTGGGGCGCCACGATCTCAGCCATGTTGCTGCTTTTGCCCCTGATGGCCCTAACGGCCTGTGGTGGTGATGGTGATGGCGCTGCTACGGGCGCAGTGGCGGCCCCGGCCAGCGGCATTGATGGGGCACTGGCCCCACCCCAAGCCCCATCAGCGCCGGCCGCGGTGCTCCGGGGCACCGCGGCCGGATTTCCGCC
>JAEMQZ010000067.1 GCA_016463595.1 Synechococcales cyanobacterium SupBloom_Metag_052
GAACTGGCCCCCAGCCCCCAGGCCCAGGGCAGCCGCCATCCAGCCGGTGAGCTGGCGCTCGAGGCGCGACAGGCTGGGGGCCAGTTCCTCGGCCAGAAGATTGTTATTGAGGCCGGCACAGACCAGTTCCGCCACCACCGAGCCGGTGAGGGGCGGCGGATCCAGGTGGGCCAGGGCGCCGGGATGGCAGGGGTTGTAGGCCCCCTCCATCACCTGCTGCAGCTCCGCCAACAACTGGGCCGGCGCCAACCCCTGGGGACCAGGAGCCACCTCCGGCAACACGCTCAAGGGCGGCAGGGGCGCACGTTCGGACGCGGTCGCCCACCACTGGCAGAGCTGGTCGCTGGCCTGGTGCAGGAAAGCGCCCAGGGCGGGATCCAGGCTGGCGGGATCCGGGAAGGCCGGCACGGGCAGCAGGGAGGCGGTCTGGGGGGCAGGAGCC
The DNA here is from genome assembly GCA_016463595.1 of Synechococcales cyanobacterium SupBloom_Metag_052. Classification (GTDB taxonomy): domain Bacteria; phylum Cyanobacteriota; class Cyanobacteriia; order PCC-6307; family Cyanobiaceae; genus BAIKAL-G1. The sequence continues at coordinate 443 of JAEMQZ010000067.1, forward strand.
AAGCGGGTCCGGTGGGGATACCCATCCTCCCGTGTGGCCGGTGCCCGCCGAGGCGGGAAGATGGCCCAAGTCCCAGCAGCCCCTGCGATGGACCGGCCGGGCCCAGACCACTTTTGGATGGAGCGGCTGCTGCGCCGGGCGGAACGGCTGGGAGACGAGGGCGAAATCCCCGTGGCAGCGGTGGTGCTCGACGAATCCGGACGGGCGATCGGCTGGGGGGTGAACCGGCGCGAACGGGACCACGATCCCCTTGGCCATGCCGAATTGCAGGCCCTCAGCCAGGCGGCCCGGCTGCGCCAGGACTGGCGCTTTAACGGCTGCAGCCTGCTGGTCACCTTGGAGCCCTGCCCGATGTGCGCCGGAGCCCTGGTCCAGGCCCGCATGGGGCGGGTGGTGTTTGCTGCCGGCGATCCAAAACGGGGCGCCCTAGGGGGCTGCCTCAACCTGGCCATCGATGCCAGCGCCCATCACTCCATGGAGGTGGTTGGTGGCATCGAGGCCCAGGCAGCTAAGAAGCAGCTGGAGAGCTGGTTCAGGCGGCGGCGCCAACAGGCACGGCCGCAGCCTGGTTTTGGAAGGCAGGCAGCTCCTGCTCCAACAGATTGAGCAGCAGGTCGACGTTTTCGCTGCGGCTGTTGTGGCCCATCAGGCCCACCCGCCAGACCTGGCCAGCCAGGGCGCCGAGACCACCACCGATTTCGATGCCGTGCTTGTTGAGCAAGTGTTGGCTGAAGGCCTTGCCGTCCACCCCTTCAGGGATGCGCACGGTGGTGAGGGTGGGCAGGCGCCGCTCCAGGGGCACATGCAGCTCCAAGCCCAGGGATTCAAGACCCGCCCAGAGGCGCTCTGAATTGCTGCGGTGGCGCGCCCAGGCGTTTTCGATGCCCTCCTCGGCCAGCAGGCGCAGGGCCTCGCGCATGCCGAAGTTCATGTTCACCGGCGCCGTGTGGTGGTACACCCGGTTGGAGCCCCAGTACTGGTTGAGCAGGCTCACATCCAGGTACCAGTTGGGCACCTTGCCGGTGCGGGCGTTGAGCTTGGCCTCGGCCCGGGGACCCATGGTGAAGGGGCCCAGGCCGGGCGGGCAGCTGAGGCCCTTCTGGCTGCAGCTATAGGCCAGGTCCACCTTCCACTCATCGAGCTTCAGGGGCACGGCGCCCAGGGAGGTCACCGTGTCGAGCAGCAGCAGGCAGTCGTACTTCTGACAGAGGTCGCCGATGCCCTCCATCGGCTGGAGCACGCCGGTGGAGGTTTCGGCATGGACCAGGGCCAGCACCTTGGGCTGGTACTGCTTCAGGCCAGCTTCGATCTCCTCGAGGCTGAAAGCTTCGCCCCAGGGCTTCTCAATCGTGTGCACCTCGGCCCGGTAGCGACCGGCCATATCGGCGAGACGCAGGCCGAAATAGCCCTTGATCGCCACCAGCACGCTGTCGCCCGGTTCCACCATGTTGGCGATCGTGGCTTCCATGGCCGCACTGCCGGTGCCGCTCATCGGAATCGTGAGGCGGTTATCGGTCTGCCAGACGTAGCGAAGCAGCTCCTGCACCTCCCCCATCAGCTCGATGTAGAGGGGATCGAGGTGGCCAATCGGCATGCGGGAGAGGGCCTCCAGCACGGTGGGATGGGCATTGGAGGGACCGGGACCCAGCAACAGTCGATCCGGTGTCGCGATCGGCCCCAGGGAGAGGCGATGGCGGTCACTCACGGGGATAGGAGCAGCGGTGGGGGCCAAATCCGGAGATGGTCAAGCGTTGGATGGGAGCCTAAGCAGCCGCCGGCTCGGGGGCTAGGGCCTTCAGCCCTGGGGGAACGAATCGGCTGGGGAAAGCAACCGGGAAGACGCCAGTCAGGCCTGGCGGGATCGTCAGCGGGCGCGCAGGTTGGTGTCGGCCAAACCGCGGCAGAGGTGCTCAAAGGGCACTCGCACGATGGCAACCGGGCCAATGCCCGCATCGGTGAGTTGCTCACACACCACATCGGCCATCAGGGCAATACTGCGCACGGTGGGACCCGTGGGCACGCCCAAGCTCTTGTAGGTGTCATCAAGCCCGTTGAGCACCCGCTCATTGAGAATCGTGGCGTCGTCGGCCACCAGGGCATAGCTGGCGTAACGCAGGAAGTAATCCATGTCCCGCAGGCAGGCGGCCCAGCGGCGGGTGGTGTAGGCATTGCCGCCAGGGAGCAGCAGCTCCGGATCGGCCCGCCAGAGGCGCTGGCTGGCCTCGCGCACGATCTCGGCGGCCTCGCGGTTGATCAGTTCCACGGCGGCCAAGCGCACGGCCGACTCGTCGTAAAAGGTGGAGATGCGATCGATCGCGGAGCGATCGAGATAGCGCCCCAACTGGTCGTAGCGACCGATCAGGCCGGTGATGGCATCGCGCATGGCGGTGAAAATTCGACGCACCTAGGCGGAACGTAGCACCTGCAATCTCCCAGATCCCTTGCCAGGCGCTGGTTCTGGCGAAGTTGACAGAAACGGTTACGCAACCTGGGGCGGACCGATTCCGGGGGCCGGCAGCCCGATGCGAGCCAACCTCGGCCAGGGCACCGGGCGGCTATTTGGTTACTGTTGATACAAAGTTTGCCCTGCTGAACTCCGTACGTTCTCCGGTTGCCGAGTGTTCGGCACCCCAATCCGCCCCGTTCCCCCCCAGATCCCACCGTCATGGCCAAAACAGCCCAGGACGTCCTTCGCCTGATCAAGGACGAGGGCATCGAACTGATCGACCTGAAGTTCGCCGATCTGCACGGCAAGTGGCAGCACCTCACGGTTCACAAGGATCTGGTGGAGGAGGAGAGCTTCACGGACGGGCTGGCCTTTGATGGCTCCTCGATCCGTGGCTGGAAGGCGATCAACGAGTCGGACATGGCGATGGTGCCGGACCCGGACACCGCCTGGATCGACCCCTTTTACAGCCACAAAACCCTCAGCCTGATCTGCTCGATCCAGGAGCCCCGCAGCGGCCAGCCCTACGGCCGCTGCCCCCGGGCCCTGGCCCAAAAAGCCCTCAATTACCTCAATTCCACCGGCCTGGCCGATACGGCCTTCTTCGGCCCTGAGCCCGAGTTCTTCGTCTTTGACGACGTTCGTTACAACTCCAGCCCCGGTAGCAGCTTCTACAGCGTTGATTCGATCGAGGCTCCTTGGAACACGGCCCGCCTCGAAGAAGGCGGCAACCTGGCCTACAAGATCCAACTGAAGGAGGGCTATTTCCCCGTTGCCCCCAACGACACCCTCCAGGACATGCGTAGCGAAATGCTCCTGACCATGGCCTCGTTGGGGGTGCCGATCGAGAAGCAGCACCACGAAGTCGCCACCGCCCAGCACGAACTGGGCATGAAGTTTGCCGAGCTGATCAGCGCGGCCGACAACGTGATGATCTACAAATACGTGGTGCGTAACGTGGCGCGTAAATACGGCAAAACGGCCACTTTTATGCCCAAGCCGGTGTTCTCCGATAACGGCAGTGGCATGCATGTGCACCAAAGCCTCTGGAAGGCCGGCCAGCCCCTATTTTTTGGCGAAGGCACCTACGCCAACCTGTCGCAAACGGCCCGCTGGTACATCGGTGGCCTGCTCAAGCACGCCCCCTCCTTCCTGGCCTTCACCAACCCCACCACCAACAGCTATAAGCGTCTGGTGCCAGGCTTTGAGGCACCAGTGAACCTGGTGTATTCCCAAGGCAATCGCTCGGCCGCCGTGCGCATCCCGCTCACCGGCCCCAGCCCCAAGGCCAAGCGCCTGGAATTCCGCTCCGGCGACGCCCTAGCCAACCCCTACATCGCCTTCGCGGCGATGTTGATGGCCGGCCTCGATGGCATCAAGAACCAGATTGATCCAGGTGATGGCACCGACGTTGACCTGTTCGACCTCTCGCCGGAGGAACTGGCCGAGATCTCCACGGTGCCCGCCTCCCTCAACGGCGCCCTCGAAGCCCTCGATGCCGACAAGGACTACCTGCTCGCCGGTGGCGTCTTCACCGAAGACTTCATCAGTAACTGGATTGCCCTCAAGTATGAGGAGGTGCAGCAACTGCGCCAGCGGCCCCACCCCCACGAGTTCAGCATGTACTACGACGCTTGATCATTTAGACTCCTTTTAGATGTTCTCTAAAAGCTAATTTTGGGCCGGATCAGCTGATGCTTGATTCGGCTTTTTTTAGCCTTTTAGGGTCTTGGCAGTAGTAACGCTGGGCCAACGCCTCGGCGCCAACCCCCCGGCGCCAGTCCCGGCGCAGGCGCCAGTTCTGCCAGAGGCAACCCCAGAGGCCCAGGCGTTGCCAGCGGCGACCGGCCACTAGCAGGGCGGGCCCCAAGCAGCGCAGGCGCAGCTGGTCTGCGAGCCGTTCGACCAGATCCAGGTCCTCCATCAGGGGCAGGGGCCGGAAGCCCCCAGCGGCCAGGTAAATGTCGCGGCGCACCAGCAGGCCCTGGTCGCCGTAGGGGCGTTGCAGCCAGCGGCTGCGCAGGGCCACGCCCGCCTGCAACAACATCAGCCCCAGGCCGGCCCCCCCGATCTGAAGCTTGAAGTACCAGCCCGCCGGCGGCGAGGCCAGGGCCCGGGTCACGGCAGCGGCCCAGTCGGGCGGCAGGCGGGTGTCGCTGTGGAGAAACAGCAGCCAGGGGGCCATGGTTTGCTCGGCGCCCAGGGCCAGCTGGGCGCCGCGGCCCCCGGGAACCTCCGCCACCCGGGCCCCCGCCAGGCGGGCGATCGCCCCGGTGCGATCGCGACTGCCGCCATCCACCACCAGCACCTCGGCCACCAGGGCCGGCATCGCCGCCAGCTGGGCGAGCAGCAGGGGCAGGTGGGCCGCCTCGTTCAGGGCCGGAATCACCACGGCCAGCGGCGGGCGGGGGGAGGGGCCGCTACCCGGAGTTGCCCCTGGCCGATCGCTAGGCCCTCGCCCATCCCTTGCCATCACACGGGCCACCAGGCCGGGGAAGCACAGTCCAGCCAAGGGGCCAGGTCGGCCCGGCGGTCGAGATCGCTCTGGCAGCGCAGCAGCTGGGCCGCCAGCCCCCGCCGGCGGGCGGCCCGTAGACAGCACTCCAGCACCGCGGCCGTTCCCCAGGGCTGGCCCTCCATCAGGGCGGCACCCGCCCGCCCAAAGCCGCTGCGGTTGAGACCGATCAACCAGTAGCCCCCATCCTGGGCTGGCCCGAGCACCAACGGCCCGGCCTCGAGGGCCCCAAAGGCCGACGCCAGGTCGGCAGCGGCCAGGTCGGGCAGGTCCGTACCAATCAGGACCACCTGCTCGGCGCCGGCGCCAAAGGCTCGCTGCCATTGGCGCTGCATGCGCACGCCCAGGCCGCCCGGTCCCTGGGCGCAGAGGTGGTGGACCCCCAGCTGCTGGCCCCAGCGCCGCCTGGCGCCCGGCCCCAGCCCATCAACGGCCAGCACCAGCCCAAACCCCAGCTCGGAACTAGCGGCCTGGGCCACGGCCAGGGTATGGCGCAACAACCGGGCCTGGATCCGGGCCGCCAACACGGTCCCTGCCAAACCCAACCCGGCAGCCAGTCGTCGCTTGCAGCGACCCGGGGACGGCCAACGGGCCAGCACCACCAAACAACGCCGGCCCCCAACCGGGCCACCCCTGGGGCCTGCCGGTCCCTGCCCCACCAGGCCCTGCGGCCGATCCGGCCCCATCTGGAGGCCCCTCAGTTGTTGTTGGGCAATTCGGCCGGCCGCAGGTCAAGGCTGAGGCTCTGGCCGGCCCGTCGCACCTTGAGCGTGAGGGGCTGGCCGATCTGGCCCTGGTCCACCGCCAGTTGCACATCGGCGGGGTTCTTCACCGCATTGCTGGCTACGGCCTCGATCAGGTCGCAGGCCCGCAGGCCGCCCTTGGCCGCCGGACTGCCCCTCAGCACCTCGACCACCACCACTCCATCAGTTTCTGGCAGCCGGCACTCGGCATTGGTGGCATTTACTTCCCGGGCCAGCTCGGGGGTGAGGGCCTGCAGGCGCACACCGATATAGGGATGGGAGGCGCGGCCCAGCTGCAGGATCTGGGCGGCCACATCCCGGGCCAGGTCGATCGGGATCGCGAAGCTCAGGCCAGCTCCGGGGGCCTTGCGGATTGCCGTATTGATGCCGATCACCTGGCCCCGGTCGTTGATGAGCGGGCCACCGCTATTGCCGGGGTTAACGGCGGCATCGGTCTGGAGGTAGGGCACCCGCTGGCCGGCACCGATGGCATTGGTGCGGTGCACGGCGCTGATGATGCCCAGGGTCACCGTGTTGTCGAGGCCCAGGGGATTGCCGATCGCAATCGCCCACTGGCCGGGCCGCACCTTGCTCGAATCCCCAAGCGGGGCCACGGGCAAGCCCGTGGCGGCCAACTTGACCACAGCAACGTCGGTGACGGGATCGGCGCCCACCACCTTGCCGCGAAAGCGGCGGCCATCGGGCAGGGTGACGCCCACCTCACTGACCCCATCAACCACGTGGGCATTGGTGAGCACCACCCCGTCGGAGCGGGTGATGAAGCCGGAACCCTGGCCCTGCTCCTGCTGCACCGATGGGCCGGACCCGAACAGGCCGCCAAGGGGGTTGATCACGCGCTTGACCGTGTCGATCCGCACCACGGCGGGACCGACCTTATCGACGGCATTAACGACGAAATTGTTGCCCTGCTGGAGCGAGGCCTGGGGCGGGGCATCGCTAATCGGCACCTTCTGGGCCCCAGAGCGCTGACCGGGCAGGGAGGGCAGGCCCGGCAGGGTGATTGTGGTGCAGCCCACTAACAGCGATCCGAGCACGACCGGCCCCAGCAACGATCCAACCAAGGGCCGCAGGGTGGGGCAACGGCGTTGGGGGGCCTGCTTGGGGGCTGCCATGGCGGGGGTGGGAACGGCCAGAACGGATGGCTTTATTAAAGACGGTTTGGCCGCCTGGGCTCTGCCTATATTCGGTGCCCAGGTGACGGACCAACGGTGCAGCAGGGAGAGGAGCTCTGGCACCAGGTTCAAGCAGCGCTGCAGGGCAATTTCAGCAAGCCCACCTTTGAAACCTGGATCCGGCCGGCCCGCTGCGCCGCCCTGGAGGGCAACCAGCTGCAGTTGATCGCCCCCAACGCCTTTGCCTGCGGCTGGCTGCGCAAGAACTACCTGGAAACGATCGCAGCCGTAGCCAGTGAGCTGGCCGGCCGGCCGATCAGCGTGCTCGTCGAAACCGCCGCCGATCAGGAGGCGGCAACCCTCCTGCCCCCGATGGCCGCCACGGGGGCAGGCCCCTCGGGTGAATCCAGCCGCAGCCAGGGGGGCGGTGCGGGCCAGGCCAACCGGGCCAATGGCACCACCAACGGCACCACCGCCACGGGCGAAACGCCGCGCAAGCTGGCTCCCGGGCTTAACCCCCGCTACGTGTTCAATCGCTTCGTGGTGGGCCCGAACAGCCGCATGGCCCATGCCGCCTCCCTGGCGGTGGCCGAGGCCCCGGGCCGGGAATTCAACCCCCTGTTTCTCTGCGGCGGCGTTGGCCTGGGCAAAACCCACCTGATGCAGGCGATCGGCCATTACCGGCTCGAGATCGACCCGGAGGCGCGGGTGTTTTACGTGTCGACCGAAACCTTCACCAACGACCTGATCCAGGCGATCCGCAAGGACGGCATGCAGG
>JAEMQZ010000068.1:0-2720 GCA_016463595.1 Synechococcales cyanobacterium SupBloom_Metag_052
CTACGCAAAAAGCTGGAGAATAACTAAATAACCATGCCATCAGCAACTGTTACATTCTTTTCGATAACTATTATGCCGCTACGAATCGTAAATCCCAGCTCACTTCTGTCAGCCTCTTGAACCCGATCTTTGTTGATTACATGCACGTTTGCGCCAATACGAACATTTTTGTCAAGTATTGCACGTTTTACGATAGATCCGGCCCCTATCCCAAGTGGCACACCACCTCGGGAACGAATCGTGGAGCGTTCATCTGCTGATTCATAACCATCGGCACCCATTACAAGAGTGTCTTCCAAGACGGCGCCCTCCTCTACCCGCAAACGGAGGCCGAGGACGCTGTGCTCGATAGTACACTGATTAAGAATACAGCCTTCACTGACTAACGAACGGCGCAGGCTAGAATCATAAATTTTACTGGGAGGCAAATAGCGCGAACGAGTGTAAATCGGAGCACTCTCGTCAAAAAAGCTGAAGGAGGGATGTTCATCCGCTAGGGCAAGATTGGCATCGTAGAATGCCTTAATTGTTCCGATATCCTCCCAATAAGCATCAAACAAGTAACTCTGCAGAGACAGATCACTGTCCAAGGCTGCCGGAATAATTTCCTGCCCGAAGTCAGTAGCTTGTGGGTGACTATCAAGTAGATTGAAGAGAGTCTGCCGTTCGAATACATAAATACCCATCGAAGCCAAATAAGGTCGGCGCTCTGCTTCCCTGGACGAAAGGCCGAGGGCTCCTGTGTCAACCCGCATGGCATCCAGGGCCAGGCCCCTTGGCTTTTCGCGGAATTCTTGAATTTTCCCTGAGGTATTAGTCCGCATCAATCCAAAACTTTCAGCAGCCGACCGATCCACGGGCAATGCAGCCACCGTCAAGGCGGCGCCACTGCTCCGATGGGACATAAGTAAGGCTTCAAAATCCATCCTGTAAAGCTGATCACCTGAAAGAATCAGCACCTGATCTACATCCCAGCTCTCGAACAGCTCGCGATATTGTCGTACAGCATCGGCCGTGCCCTTGAACCAACTTGGGCTACTTGGGGTCTGCTGGGCCGCCAATACCTCCACAAAACCGCTATTGAAACCTGAAGATAGGTTATAGGTAAGGCTGAGATGGCGGTTGAGTGACTGACTATTGAACTGGGTAAGTGCGTAGATTTTAAGTATTCCGGAGTTGATGCAGTTGCTGATCGGGATGTCGATCAGGCGGTATTTGCCGCCTAGGGGAACTGCAGGCTTTGCCCGAGTGAGGGTAAGGGGCTGCAGTCGGGTACCGGCACCGCCTCCAAGGATGATCGCTAGTACACGGTTCATTCGTTGTATTCTCGCTTCAAGAGAAAGTAAAGGTGGTCTGGATCCTTGTACTGCCTTGGAAGGCAATGATGCAAGGTTGCAAGCCGTGCCCAGCAAACACTACGACGAATCTTCACGATGGATTTCCCTTCTTGAACAAGGATGCGCAAGGCTTTGCAATACAGCGGAAAACTGGCCTCCAATTCGCCGATCGTTAAGACAGTTGTGAATGTTGCCTGGCTCATGGCTGCAACCTTTGGTACCTCTCAGATTGTTGTTCAGTTGACCGCTTAAGAGAAGTCCCCGAATGGGGGCTATTCATCTTCATTCACTCTCGGCTGTCGTGAAGACGTAGCGAGTGTGTAGGGTTGTGCTCGATCCAGGAGGAAGTTCAAGCTTGCGGTCTCCGCTCAGCAAGGCCTGCCTTGGTGCGCTCCAGGGTTCGATGCACACCATCGCCCGCGGTGGCTCCGTCCAAAGGACTACAAGATCCAGAGGGTTGGAGAGCTGAAGTTCGAGAGTGGTTCCTGCATGCTCATCCACCAGCCTGACCGCACTGGTGGGATGTACCAGCAGGTCGATGCCCTTCTCCATCAACTCAATTTGTTCTGCTGTAGACGTTTCTTCCATGCTGAGATGGTTGAGGCACTGGCTCGGCAACCCCTCGAATCGCACACTCTCGAGACTAGAAACATTGAAGTAAGGGTGCAGACCAAAGCTGAAGGGCATCGTGGTGTTACCCCGATTTTCCACAACAACAGTTATTTCTAGCTTACCGGGCTTTAGCCGCAACTCCATGGTAAGCAAGAACCAGAAGGGGTAGGCCTTAAAGGTTTCATGGTTTTCGCATAGCTGTAATTGGACTCCACTTCCATCCGCGAGCTCCTTCATGCTCCATGGCAGTTGACGTGCAAAGCCGTGCTGACCAAGCTTGAAGACACCTTGAGGCAAGGGCAGCTTGTTGTCTGGTAGGCCTCCAGTGATCGGGAAAAGCACAGGAAAACCTCCACGCACCGATTGCGCTGGGTCGAGGAACCGCTCAAGATCTAGGTAAACAACCTCATGGCCAGCGCAACGCCAGCCGCTAATCAACCCGCCCCGTTCAGGCACGACCCGCAGCAGATCACCGCTGCCTGGATCGCTGAGCTCCCAGTGGGGATAGGGAGTTTCACGTTGAATCAGGGACATGGAATGGCTTTCCGGGCCGCAAGCTCAGTCAATCTGCCGCACCCAGATTGAAAAGGATGCCCCCAAGCGGGAACAGTGGGCGTCACCTGCCGGATGGCGATCTAGAGCAGGGGTCACTCAGATCTGAACCATGCCGCAACGCATGCCCTTCAGCACAGCCTGGAGACGGTTGTGGACATTCAGGGTTTGAAGAAGGCGCTTGGTGTAGGTATGGGCCGTTTCATCACTCACCACCAG
>JAEMQZ010000068.1:2820-8049 GCA_016463595.1 Synechococcales cyanobacterium SupBloom_Metag_052
CAGCTCAGTCGTCGTAAACGCGGCAGTTGATATCGGAGGGATTGAGGTCACAGAAGACTTCGAAAGGAGATGGTGCGTCAGCTTCGTCAGGGTGGCGCACCTGGAAGTCCTCTAGTTCCTTGATCTGCTGCACGATCTTGGTGGCGATCGCTTGCTCCCCTTTCGCTTGGGCCTCGGTGAGGGCGGCGCGATAGGTCTTTAACTGGTCTCCGATGCTAGCCATAGCACACAGCCCTGAGGGGGCCCGAATTGGCCTAGTGAATGTAGCCCTTTTGGATCCATAAACAGGGCAGGGGTAAGGCGATAAAAGGCTAAAGTTTTACATTTGATAAGCATTTTTACTTATCATAGGTGTGTCAACGGGTTGGCTCCGTGGACCTCGAGGGTGCCATGGTGGTGCGGTCAAACTGAAGGAATACCATGGCCGATGCTCCCTATATCGTTGCCCTGGCTTTGGTGGAATTTGGGGGAAAGCGAGCATTGCCGCTTTCCGGTAAATCCCAGTCGTCACTTGCCGCGACTGCGCTCGATCCTGGAGATGACGGTCGCACACTGGCATTGGAACTGCTCCTGCGCCTATGGCAACGCAGCGACGACGGCCCACTACAACGGGCTGCTGGGGAGTCCAGTCTGCTGCTAGTAGAACTTCCGATGGAGGTGATGAGCGAACAGCTGCCGCTGCTCAAGGCCAACTGGATCTCTGGTGGTGAAACAGCCGCTTTGCTCACCAGTCTGGAAGGCCTAGCGATCAGGGCGTGGAGGATCACCATCGCCAAGTACGAACCGGTCAGCTTCATTGCCTGGCCCTAATCGGTCCCAGGAAATCCCCCCCCATTTGGGGACAATTGGTGAACGGCTCTGATCTGATGTCCTAATTGACCAGTTGCGGCGTAAACAAAAATCAACAGGGCCAAATGCCTGTTGATGCAAAATGCCTGCACGCGGCACAATTGGCTGCTGGCGATCGGCCAAGCAGGTAGGAGCGTTCGGTCTCAGAACCGGCCTGAAAGAAGAACCACCACCAACAACAAGGCAACCAGCGCAAACTCGCGTAGGAGCATCTCCATCAACCTGAACCAATCTCTATCCACGTCGTCACTCTCTGCCAATACCCCAATCCATCGCGCCCCCCATGCGGGGGCAAAGTCTCCCCAAATGGGGACTGGTCTGCAGGAAACATGCCGGAGCAAGATAGTTCATCGGGCGGTGCAACCTGGCCGCTATTCTTGACTTCTGCCATGGCCAATTATCAGATCACACTCCTGAATCCAAGGGAAGGACTGAACAGCACAATCGAATGCGCCGACAACCAGACGATTTTTGATGCTGCTGCAGATCAAGATATTAATCTGCCGGTGTCTTGCCGCGCTGGTTCCTGTTCCTCCTGCGCCGGCAAGTTGATCAGCGGCAGTGTCAACCAGGAGGATCAGGCCTTCCTCGACGAGGACCAGATCGCCGCTGGCTTCGTGCTCACCTGCGTGGCCTTCCCCACCTCGGACTGCACAGTGGAAACCCACGCCGAGGAAGAGCTCTATTGAGGCGTTGCCCAGCCGGCAGACGCCCAAGCATGAAAGTCTGCGGGTCTCAGCAGCTGGCTGCCTTCAGCCTCCCATTGCCATGTGCGCTGCAATGGGAGATTGAACAGATCCCAGCTAGCGCTCCCGCGCCGATCGTCCGCCATCGCACCGGCTGGGCTGAGCTGGTTGCCGTCGGGCATGGCTGACTCCAGAGCGGAGACAATCACGATGACGCCAGATGGAACTGGAGCGATCCCCCCGGATGGGGAGGATCGCTCCATCGCAGCATCAGCCCCGCCAGGTGGGCAGGCCGCCGCTGGCCAAGGTGCCGCGGTGACGCCAGAGTGCCTCGGGTGTCACCACAACGCCGTGCTCAGCGGCCAGCTTGGCCGCAGCCTCGGTGGAGGAGGTGACGCCCAGAGCCTGGGCAAAAGCAGAATCGCGCTCCAGCAACTCCTTGAGCTGGTGCAGGGCAGCAGCAGAGGGATTTTCGGCCTGGGAGGCCGGCAGATCACAGGTGGCCATGGGAACCCTTCTCAGAGTGATGCCAGCCTAGGAACGGCAGCCTTGATCGGGCTCAGTTGTATTCACCTGGAATGTCCTGCTTGGTCACCGTGACCCGGCCCACCTTCTGGCCCGACAGGCGCAGCAGCTCATCGCCGGAGAATTCGTAGCCGAGCCTGCCAGCGATCAGGGCCACATCATCAGCGGTCGCAGCAGCCTGCACCGCCTGCCGCAGGCCAGGGTCATCTTGCATACGGCCCAGAAAGGTTTTCAGCTGATCGAGGGACATGGCTGGCAATCGAGGCTGTCAGTGCGAAGGCCCGTCACCTCCTGGTCCACCTGGGCCAGGGGTTCCATAACAAGGAGCAGATCCACAGGCGCGAGTTCGCCGTCGGAGCTCCACTTCAGACAGGTACGGCCCAGGCAGTTGTTGAAGTTCGTCATTGCGAACCTCCGCTTTGCTGTTTTATTCAGTCTCCTCCCAGCGGCGGATCAGCGCTGCTCCCCAAACGGGGGCAATCACCGCCCTGGGTTGATGTTCAGAACCAGGCCAGCTGGGCCCCTTCCCGGCTGTTCACCCGCGCCTCGGGAGTGCGGCGTTGGAACTCCATCCGGATCGAGCGCTCCTGGGCGCCATCGGCCGTGATTGCGCGGATCGGATAGAGCTGTTCACCATCTTGGAAGGGCACGTGCACGCGGAAGGTGCCATCGGCCTGCAGAGGGATCTGCTCTTCGCCGATAAACAGGCTGGCGCTCGGTTCGGTGGCGCCGTAGACGATCAGCTCGGCATCAGCCACCAGCCAGAAGGAGCGCTGGCGTAGTAGGCCGCTGCCAGATTCGTTGCGGCCACTGGCCCATACACCAGCGCCCGAGGCGTTGAGCAGGCCGCCCTGATCCTGGATGAAGTCGTGATCATGAAGCATCTCCGAACCGCTGCGGCGACTGCGGGCACTGCCGGCGCTGGCCAGCTGATACAGCCATTCGTGCTCCACCCCGCCACTGCCGCCCGCGCGGTGGCTGGCCACTTCGATCGGCCCCTCCAGCGAGAACGGCACAAACAGATCCGCCACCACGGGACTGGGCCCCTCGGCCGGCACCCGCGCCACCGACGACACCGCCAGCGCCAGCCAGCCGCCGCCGCCGAGGCGGTAGCCGAGCTCGACGCGGTAGTCGCGATCGCTGAGCGGTACCGGTAAGTACCACTCCGTGGCGTTGGCTGGCATCACCAGCTCCTGCAGGGCGTGGGGGTGGCTGGCACCCAGGGGCAGGCCGGTGACGTCGGCCACCCGCAGAGCCAGTCGTTGGACTCCGGCGGCGGCGGCACGCTCGCGGTCGACGGTGCTGATTGACCAGAAGACGTATGCCCACTGAGGGTCGCGGGGCAGGAAGGTCACCTGGCTCGGTGCCTCTAAGAGAGATGCGGCGCTGCTGGCCTCAGCAGGCTCGTTGTGCGTGCTCGCTTCCGGTTGGGCCTGGCCCAGTGCCTCGACCAGCTCCTCCTTGTAGTGGCGAATGGACCTACGAAGGCCGAGGCCGCGGGCCAGCTCACGCAGCTGGGCCAACGTCTTGGTGAGCAGGGAAGGACTGGAGGGGGGAGATGTCATGACGCAACGGCTTCGCATTCCTTAATAATCGCAGGATTGCCTCTGTCAGAGCCCGCTCTGTCAGCACATGGGGATCCCGCCGGGATCGCTCCAGTTCTCGTTAGTACTGGTCGATTCGTTTCTTCAGCAGGCATTTTGAGGCCGCTGGCGCCCGATCTGTGAACGCTTGTCAGGGCGGCCTTCGATGCAGGTGACGTGACCCCTTTTGCTGCTCCAGTCCTTGTGAGAGCTAGTGGGTTGATCAGGCCGCCTTCCATTGCTAGATGACTTCCAGGGGCGTACGCCCCATGAGAGCCGATTGCGGTCTGTAGGAAATGTACGCGATCCGGTGTTGTTCTGCCAGCACTATGGACTCAGTCAGTGATGCAAACATTTCCACATTTAAGAACTTATCCTTTAGGCGGCCATTAAATGACTCCACCAATGGATTCTCCCATGGTGAACCTGGCCGGATATAGGCAGTGGCGAATCCATTGCCCATACACCACTCTTGCAGGACATTGGCAATTAACTCCAGACCATTGTCCAATCGTAGACGGGTGGGGGCTGGATGCTAACTGAGCAGTCCCTCAATGGTAATAAACACATCCACTGCCTTGCAACGCCTACCGACACGAATGGTCAAACAAGCACGTCTGAAATCATCGATAACATTGTGGAATTTCAATCTGCGTTCATCCATCGTTTGGTTAAGCTAGTGACTTTCGGGAAAGTTGTCACTCCTTGGCTGCCATTCAGGCGGCCTGAATTAATGGTAACTCCAGGGCCAGTTCGTGCTCTTACGGTGGCTTGTTTATCCACACTTCTTCGGGTTAGCACCAGCAGCGGGTGCTTCGGCTCCAGCGCGTTGGATTGACACGGCGTGCGGCTTCGTAGACCTCGGTTCGCTGCTGGCAAATTGCCTTTGTGGATCCGCTGTGGCGCTGGTGGGGCGTCACGAATTTGATGCCGCTGTGACGGTGCTGGTGGTTGTACCAATCAACGAACGACACCACCCATTCGCAGGCCTCCTCCTTGCTGGCAAAGGGCCGGCTCGGGTAATCAGGCCGGTATTTGACCGTACGGAATAGAGATCCCGAGTACGGGTTGTCGCTTAAGAACCTTGGCCTGGAGGGGGATCTCATTACACCAAGCTCTTATAGCCGAACCTCCAGGGTGGCTGACCGCATTGCATTGCCTTGGTGAGCATAGAGAATTAGTGGCTGAATGCGCCACTTACCGAACCGCTCGCGTAGGCAAGCCCTACCAACGAGACTTGCAGCAAGTTTGGGGTCCTCACTGTTCTCCACATCGCAGGCCACCACCTTCCCGCTCCCCCCATCCATTGCAAAGTAGAGGTAAAGCCAGATCCCTTTAACGCTTGTTGGCAGATAAGAAATGTCCCAGCTCCAGACCTGGTTGGGCTCATCAGCCCGCAACCACGGCACGGGTCTAGTTTTGTGCTGAAGCAGGCCAATCCCAATCGCCCCAGAACCGGCAGGGCCCCGCAAAAAATGCCCCACTCCTCGGCCGTCGCACCGATCAGGCCGGGCCGCTGCGCGGTCCTTGCAACAGCCTGCGGGGTGAGGCGCAAGAGCGGTGTCCCACGCCGTTTCTTCCATGGC
>JAEMQZ010000017.1:0-2388 GCA_016463595.1 Synechococcales cyanobacterium SupBloom_Metag_052
CTGCTGATCGTCACCCAGGAGATCAGCGTTGCCGCCGGGGCTTCGCATGCACAACGATAAGCATCACTGATGAGGCGATCAGAATATTTACCTTCAACGATACTATAAATACTCTAATTTTTACTTTTTGTGGAAATAACCGGACCTTCCGCCGCCGCCACGTCACAGATCGTCAGGTTTCTCGTCGAGACGGGCACCAACGAATCGATGCGGAATCAGAACATGGCATCGACCAACGTCGAGGAGCTAGTAGCCGTCGCCAATCAGCACGGCTTCGAGTTCACGCCAGCGGACATGGTTCGCCACCAGGCACAGACAATCCTCTCGTTCAGCGACGCGGAGCTCGATCTTTATACTGGAAGCGCCCCATGGTGGCAGCTCTGCCTGGAGGCCTACGCCCGCTACGGCAAGTGAGTCTTGGCCTTAAGCTTTGCGCCCAGACGCTCCCTTGGCAGCGTTGAGGCGGACGTTGCTTATGACCCTGTCGCAAAAGCAGATTGCGCCCGTCTGCTGAAAATTTTAGATGTAAACGGCGTAAGCCGGAAATGTTAATTGCTTACAATTAATCCCTTAACTTGGCGCCAATAGGGCCTTAGGCTAATACATTCTGCACGGGATAACTCGTTGTTTCAATCGTTAGGCGGGTTTGCTTGGAGTTTATGCTGCTACGGATAGGAACAGCCCTTACTCAAGCAGGCTTTAAACAACGATGCTGGCGTGAGCTCCCTTGGCGTTTAATTTCTGGTATTGATCAAGTCCAATAACCTCAAATCATGAATCAATCGATTTTAACTAATACGCTTAGGCTTGCCTTTTTCCTTGGCCTGATTGATGTCCAAAAGGCGAGCCAATCCCATGGTCAAATCGTAAGAAGCAATTGACTCGGTACTCGCAATAGATTAGTAAGGGCAGCCGTATTGATCTTGATTGGATTTTGCCAAGCCCCCTGATCTAAGTCTTCTGAAAGACGAACTTGCTGCTCAAGCCTCAGGCAAACTTCGCCTTGATCAGCCGAAAGGGGGCTCAAGCTACTGACTTCTGCACCCACGGCCAGCGGCCTTGTTAGGGCTTTGTTCCAGCTGCTTGCTGCGGAAAAAATCGCTAATACCACGACGCGGGCGGAAGCTGCCGATTCCTATGATTTAAAAAGAAATCTTGGTGCAGATTTCATTCCCCTTCTCCTGCGGCAGCTTCATTGACCCCAACCGTTTCCCAGCAGACCCGTGTCAGCGGGCAACCTCCAACGTCAACACCCACCTATCCCAGCAAAGCCGAGCTGCTGGCCTGCCTCCCATTTGAGCTAACCCAGATCAAGCCGGTTAAAGCCTGGGGAAGCCTGGCCATGTCTTTGGGCCTATCTGTTCTGGCCTATGGGTTGGGAACCCTAATACCCCTGGAACTCCAGGCTGCTCCCCTCTGGCTGCTCTACGCCGTGGTGACGGGAACAGTGGCGTCAGGTTGCTGGGTCATTGCCCACGAGTGCGGGCACCGCGCCTTCCATCCCAACCCCCGGGTGGAAGCGGTGGTGGGATTTGTGTTGCACAGCTTGCTGCTTGTGCCCTATTTCAGCTGGCAGCGCAGCCATGCGGTGCACCACGCCAACTGCAACCACCTCGAGGCTGGCGAAACCCATGTGCCGCCTCGCTCCGATTCCAGCTCAGGACGCTTTGTGGTCGGATTAAGCCAGCATCTTGGCAAGAACGTCTATGGCGTGGTTTCGCTGTTTACACACCTGGTGCTGGGTTGGCCGCTCTATTTAATGTTTGGTGTTGCCAGTGGCGAAGATTACGGCAGCCCCACGTCCCATTTCACGGCATCTAGACCCTTCCGTAACGGTCGGCGTCGCCTGTTTCCCGATTCCTTCCGTCAACTGATGGTGATCTCGAACCTCGGCCTACTGGCAATGGTGGCGGGCCTTGGACTGGCCTGCATCCAATTCTCCCCCGCCAGGGTGCTGATGGTGTACGGGCTTCCCTATCTGGTGATCAATGCCTGGCTGGTTACTTATACATGGTTGCAGCACACCGATACCGACATTCCCCATTTCTCCAGCAGCGACTGGAATTGGGCAAAAGGGGCCTTACAGACGGTGGATCGTCCCTATGGCCCCCTTCTGAACCTGCTGCATCACGGCATCGGCTCAACCCATGTGTGCCACCACATCAACCCGAGAATCCCTCACTACAACGCCTGGCATGCCAGCGCTTTGCTTAAGCAGAATTTTCCAGAGTTGGTTCGCTACGACTCCACCCCTATCCATAAAGCCCTGTGGCGCATCGCAACTCGCTGTACGGCAGTGAGTCAAAGGGGAGTGATTGGTGGCTATTTTTATCAGCCCAAGCCATCGAGCTAAACAATCAACGGCATGGATCAGGCCCCCTCAGCCAG